>JBIIVZ010000272.1:0-4148 GCA_044339175.1 Roseateles sp. | reverse complement strand
GCAGCTACATCGCCCAAATGACAGCGGCGGGCGACTTCCCTCGCATCGCCTTGGGCATTGGCGTGATGTGCGTGTTCGTGATGGCGCTGAACCGTTGGGTTTGGCGGCGCTTGTACCGCGTGGCCGAACAAGGCATGCATTTTTGAATCGAGGACCCGGTATGACGACAGCACTGATTGAGTTGAAGAACGTGGCCAAGAGTTTCAAGGGCAGTGACGGCATCGCTCGTCTGGTCTTGGAGGGGGTGGATTTTCGGCTCGACAAGGGCGAAATCGTGGCCTTGCTGGGTCAATCCGGTTCCGGCAAGTCGACCTTGCTGCGCATCATGGCCGGGCTGATTGCAGCCGACGGCGGCGATGCGCTCTACCGAGGCCAACCGCTGTTCGGTCCCGCCGAAGGTATCGCGATGGTGTTCCAGTCCTTTGCGCTGTTTCCGTGGCTGACGGTGCAGCAAAACGTCGAGCTGGGCTTGGAGGCACGCGGTATTGCGACCGTCCCGCGTGAAAAAAGAGCGCTGGCGGCGATCGAGCTGATCGGTTTAGCCGGGTTTGAAGGCGCTTTGCCGCGTGAACTCTCGGGCGGCATGCGGCAGCGCGTCGGTTTGGCTCGGGCGCTGGTGATGGAGCCGGCTGTGCTGTTGATGGACGAGGCTTTTTCGGCGCTTGACGTGCTGACCGGTGAGCGCTTGCGCAATGAAATCCTGCAGCTCTGGGGCAGCGGGCAGATGCCGACGCAAGCGATGTTGGTGGTGTCCCACAACATCGAAGAGGCGGTGATGATGGCTGACCGGGTGTTGATTTTCTCCAGCAACCCGGGGCGCGTGCGGGCCGAACTGCCGATCAATTTGCCGCGGCCGCGGCGCTCGGACAGCCCGGAGGTGCGCTTGCTGATCGATGAAATCTACGGCCTGATGACGGCCGGTGCCGCGCCTTCTGGTCAAGCGTCACGTGCACATTTGTCCGACCGCTTGCCGGAGGCCGATGTCGGCCGCATGGAAAGCTTGCTGGAATTACTGGCCGAGGATCAGTTCAAGGGCCGTGCCGACCTGCCCAAGCTGGCCGAGGAAAGCGGCCTGACCGACGCGGCGTTGCTGCCGCTGGCCGATGCGCTGAGCCGGCTCGGGTTGGCTCAGCTGGAGCAGGGCGACTTCTTGATCACGCCGCTGGGTCAGCGTTATGTTGAGGGTGAGCATGAGTTTCGGCGCGAGATTTTTGGCCAGCAATTGCTGGCTCATGTGCCGATGGCCGCCTTCATCCGCCACAGCCTGGAGCAGGAGACGCAGGGCGAGCTGCGCGAAGAATCATTCCTGAAAATGCTGCGCGACAGCATGGATGCGCATGAAGCCGAGCGCGTGTTGCGGGTGGTGATCGAGTGGGCCCGGTACGGCGAGGTGTTCGAATACAACTACCACACCGGCATGATTCACTTGCCCGAGTCGGGCGAAGCTTGATGGCCTGAGTCTTTGATGCGTGATGCAGTCAGGTGGGCCTGATTTGAGTCAGGGCAACCAGATTTCAAACCGGGTGCCGCCCTCGGGCATGGTGTTCAGCGTCACTCGGCCGTGGATGCCGCCTTGGTGGTGGGCGTGGGCCACGGCAGCGCAGAGTTCAGTGCCCAAGCCGGTCGAAGAGGCTGAGGAGCCGTCCGGTGCGCCCAGACCCAGGCCGTCATCTTCGACCGACAGCACCAGAAATCCGTCCTGCAGGCGGGCATCCAGCACGACGTCTGAGCGGGCGAAGCGCCAGGCGTTATGCAAGGCCGCTTCCATTGCCAGCAGCACCAAGCGAGGGTCGAAATACCAAAATGCCGGGGCGTCGGCGCACTCACCCACTCGCAGCGGTGTGCCGTCCGGACGCGAGGCTACGCGCAGCAGCTTGGCCAGGAAACTGACCGGCGATTCCTCCTCGGTCAGCGCGGTCAACTGGCGGTTTGGCGCTGCGTAAAGCGTCAGATACGCAATCAGGCGCTGGCGCAATTGAGCGCAGTGCTGATGCGCACGATGGGCTTGCTCGGCCGAGGGTTGCAAGGCGAGCTGTCCCAGCTCAGCCTCCAGTGTGCCTAATTGGTTCTTCAGGTCATGCACCAGCAGTTCCAATACTTTGGCCTTCATGGCATTCAGCGCCTTTCGGTGGTGCTGGCGGTGCTGGTGGCTGCAGCAGCGCTGGCATTGGCACTGTGCAGCGCTGTCAGGGTCTCCAACGTTTCGCGCAAGTAGCGCCGCATCTGCGCGACCCGGTCGTTACCCGGCAAGAGCTTTTCAAGGCGCACCAGGTAATCACGCACTTGCTTGACTCGGGCGCTGTCGATGCGTTTGTTCATCCGCAAAGCCATGCAGTTCATTTGCGCGCATTCGAGCAGCACGGTGGTGTTTTCCGGGAAGTCATGCAGCTCGGCTTCAATCACATGCAAGGCCTCGGCCAGCTTACCGCTGCGCAACAGCCGTTTGGACTCCAGCAACCGAGCCTTGAAGCCCTGCGTGACCGCGAGCACGACTTGCTCGATCTGATCGGCATGGCCGGTGTCGATCAAGGCTTTGCAGGCCAGTTGCTGAATGCGCGGGTTCTCGTGGTCGGCGTTGACGGCCTGACGCAGCAGTTCCATGCCTTCGTCGATCTGGTTCGTGACCAGGGCGGCGCGCGCCACGGCCACGGTGGCGAAGTCCGCTTTGCGCCGCACGCTGGCAGCGCCGGCCATTGCTTGGCTGGCTTCTTCCAGCGCCTTGGCCGTCTCGCCGAGTTGGGTGTGTGCTTGCGCGCGCAGGGCCAGGGTCACCATGTCGGCCTCAGTCTTTTGCTGGGTGCGGTACCTGCTGTCCGCCAGCGTTTCCAGCGCTTGTTTGGCTTCCCCCAGATCGATCTGTGTTTGCGCCAGCGCCAGCACGTCTTGCGCTTGCGCGGTGATGGAGCCCTGGCTGGCCTTGATCGCCTTGCTCAGGCTGACCTTGGCTAGCTCCAAGTCACCGTTGCGGTAAGCGCTCTCAGCCAACAGCCGCAAGCGCCGAGCCGAGGGCACGACTTGAGTGGCCTGCTGCAAAGCGTCCATCGCTGCAGCACTGTCGCCCAGCGCCTCCAGCGACTGCGCGACGATGTCGAAGGCGGCCAGGTTCTTGCCGCCGTCGGGTGAGTCGATGATGTTTTGGGCCAATTGGCGAGCTTCGTCGTGCTTGCCTGCGGATTGCTGCGCTCGCGCCAGCCCGATTTGCGCCCACAGCAGATTAGCGCGCAAGCCGAGTGCGGTCTGATAGACGCGCCGTGCCTCGTCGGCCAAGCCCAGATCGAGTGCGATTTGTCCCTTCAACTGCAGCGCCTGCATGATCCAGCGGTCTTTTTTGGCGAGTAGGGCATCGCAGGCGGCCATGGCCCCGGCCAGTTCATTCTTGCTGAGCTGTTTGTTGATTTCCAGCAGCGCCTGGCGCTTTTCGAGCTGGGAGCGCAGCCGATCTTCAATATCGCCGGCGGTGACTGGTTTGAGCAAGTAGGCGTCGGGCATGTGCTCGCTGGCCGCCGCCACCGAGTTGTAGTTGCTCTCTGCCGTGATCATGAAGAAAAGGCAGTCCACTTTGAGCATCTGATGCTCGCGCAGGTATTCGAACAGCTGCTGGCCGTCGGTCTTGCTGTTCAAGTTGTAGTCGCACAGGATCAGGCCGTAATTCTTGATCCTGATCAGTCGCAGTGCGTCGTCGGCCGAACTGGCCGCGTCGACCTTGCCGATGCCCAGCATGCCCAGTTGCCCACGCAAGGTGGTTTGCTGAGTGGACATGTCGTCGATCACCAGGGCGTCGAGACGAGAAAATTGTGATTCGCCTGCCATCTGTCTTGCCTTTGTGTTCAATCCGAATAGCGCGACCGACTGCGCTGCAGTCGAAGCCGGGAAAGCTTACCGGACTGACAGCCGGTGACGCAAGGAGAGTTCTATTCGCGCTCGGCCCGACGAGCGGGCAAAGCGGCCTCAAAGGTCAAGCGTAGGTGTTCAACCGGGTACCCAGGTTGCCGCTGCTTGCTAATGGCGACGAAGGCGCTGTCGGCTGCGGTACCGAGGCCAGCAGCACAGCCGCGCCCTCGGCTTGCAGGTTCATGGCCTTCTTCAAGATGAAAATCTGTGCGCCATTGGCCACCGAACCGGGCGAGCCGGCGGAAGCGTTGTTGACG
>JBIIVZ010000270.1:0-4149 GCA_044339175.1 Roseateles sp. | reverse complement strand
TGACCGATGAGGCCAGCGCCATCGAAGCGCTCGGGCACCGCCCGCTGCTGGTGGAAAGCTCGCTGGAAAACTTCAAGGTCACGTGGCCAGACGATTTTGCGCTGGCCGAACGCTTGCTGCGTAGTCTTTGAGGATGGCGTTCAGCACGCCGTTCGGGCTGTTTGCTGCTTGCGCTAAGCTTCGGCGCTCCACTTGAAAGCAAAGTACTTACCGATGGCTGCTACTCCAATGACCCCAACGACCCCAATGATCCGGATTGGTGAAGGCTGGGACACCCATGCGTTGGTGACGGGCCGCCCGTTGGTTCTGGGCGGCGTGACCATCCCGCACAGCCATGGCTTGCTCGGCCATTCCGATGCCGACGCCTTGGCCCACGCCATCACCGATGCCTTGCTCGGCGCGGCCGGTCTGGGTGACATCGGCCGGCTGTTCCCCGATACCGCTGCGGAGTTCAAGGGTGCTGATTCGATGCTGTTGCTGACGGCCGCTTACGCCCAGGTTCGCGCGGCCGGCTGGCAGATCGTCAACATTGACGCCACCATCGTGGCGCAAGCTCCCAAGATGGCACCGCATATTCCAGCCATGCGCGTCCGGCTCGGCGAGGCGCTGGGCATCGCCGCAGCGCAGATCAATGTGAAGGCCAAAACGGCCGAAAAAATGGGCCCGGTGGGCGAGGGTTTGTCGATGGAGGCCCGCGCGGTCTGCTTGCTCTGCGCCCTTTAAAACGTCCGTCAAACGTCTGCGGGTAGGGCGGGTCATGACCCGCGATTGGCCCTAAACCACTGACTCTCAAGTCGCTTTTTGCAAGCGGATCACCGTGCTCAAGCCGCCACCCTGGGCATTGCTGATGACCAACTGACCGCCCAGGCGCTGCACCGATTTTTCGACGATGGCCAGCCCTAAGCCAGCGCCGTTGGCCGCAGTCCGAGCCGCGTCGCCACGAAAGAACGGCGTCGTCAGCCGCGCCAGTTTGTCGGGCGGCACGCCGGGGCCAAAGTCCCGCACTTGCACGCAGACCCAGGGGCCGCTGACGCTGCAAGTGACCTCGACGTAGGCACCGTCGTCCGGCCCGTGGCCATAGCGGCGGGCGTTCTCGAACAGGTTCAGCAGCACCCGGCCGAGCTCGGTCTCGTCGGCCCACACCTTCAAATCAAGCGGCAGCTCAATGTGGATGCGAATCTGCTGCGGGTCCCGAAAGCCCTTGGCCTCGCGCTCCATCAGCTCGGCCAGCACGATCGGCTCCAACTTCAGCTCGGACGGCCGGGCGTAGTCCATGAACTTCTGGATGATGGCATCGAGCTGGTCGATGTCTTGCGCCATGAACTGTCGGGCTTGTTCGTCCGGCACGCTCATTTCGGCCTCCAGCCGCAGACGTGCCAAGGGCGTGCGCAAATCGTGCGAGATGCCCGCCAGCATCACCGTGCGGTCTTCTTCCATTTTGGCCAGCTCGCGCGCCATCCGGTTGAAGCCCATATTGACGTCGCGAATCTCGCTGGTGCGAGTGGTTTCGTCCAGGCGCGAGTCGTATTCGCCCTCGCGGATGCGGTGGGCCGCCACGCTCAAATCGCGCAGCGGTTGGTTGATCAAGCTGGCGATGGCGGCCGAGCCCAGCGCGGTGGCCGTCAAGGCGATGACGATCCACCACCAATGCGTGGGCATCACGACCGACGACGGTGCGCCACTGGTTTGCAACCAATAGCCGTCGCCGCCAATGCCGAAGCGCACCCACAGACCGGCTTCGCCATTGACGCTGCGTGCCACCAAGGTGTCCGGCCCCAGTTGGCTGCGCAACTGCGCCGCCAATTGCTCGGCAAAGGGGCTCATGTCGTAAGGCTGCCAGCGATCAACGCTCTCGGCCACGCGCACCTGCACCGTTTTGCTGCGGGTCAGCGAGCTCAGCACGGCGACCCGGTTGATGCTGTCGGTGTTGCCCAGCGCCACCCGGCTCAAGTTGACCAGACCGGCCAGTTGCTGAGCCGACTCCAGCGCTCGCGGCTCGGCCTCCAGCACCTTGAACGTTTGCTGCCAAGCCAGTACGCCGCCGGTCAGCAACAGGGCCAGCAGGGCAAAGGTACGCCAGAACAGGTTCAGCGCGAGGTGGGGGCGGGGCATGGCTTGGCTTGGATAGAGTTGTTTTCGGCGTAGAACCCGAATGAAGCGTTGGGGTCAGAGCTACTCACGGGTACGTTCGGGCGGTCTGACCCACAAGGACAAAGATGGTTGGGGTCAGAGCTACTCACGGGTACGTTCGGGCGATCTGACCCACAAAGAACCCGCTTGAAGTGTTGGGGTCAGAGCTACTCACGGGTACGTTCGGGCGGTCTGACCCACAAGTACCTAAGCTTCATCCGGTACAAACACATAGCCCACGCCCCAGACGGTCTGGATGTAGCGCGATTGGGAGGGGTCGGTTTCAAGCAATTTGCGCAGGCGGGAAATCTGCACGTCGAGGCTGCGGTCAAACGGCTCGAAATCGCGGCCACGGGCCAGTTGCGCCAGCTTGTCGCGGCTCAGCGGCTGGCGCGGGTGTCGCACCAGCGCCTTCAGCATCGAGAACTCGCCGGTGGTCAGTGGCAGCACTTCGCCGTCGCGCGACAGGCGGCGCAGCGCCAAGTCGAATACGAACGGGCCGAAAGTGACCGTCATCGGTTCCTTCGACGGCGCGCCGGGTGCTTCCACCGCCGGGCGGCGGCGCAGCACGGCGTTGATGCGGGCCAGCAACTCGCGCGGGTTGAACGGCTTGCTCAGGTAGTCGTCCGCGCCGACTTCCAGGCCGACGATGCGGTCCACCTCTTCGACCTTGGCGGTCAGCATGATGATGGGCGTGTTGTCATTGCCGGAGCGCAGGCGGCGGCAGATCGTCAGCCCGTCTTCGCCGGGCAGCATCAGGTCGAGCACGATCAGGTCCACCGTCTCACGGGTCAGCTGCTTGGTCAGCGCGCGGCCGTCTTCGGCCAGCAGCACATCAAAGCCCTCTTGCGTCAGGTAGCGGCGCAGCAGGTCGCGGATGCGCGCGTCGTCATCGACGACCAGAATGCGGTTCGGTCTTGGGTTGCTGGTGTTGATCATTGGGGTCCTGGCCGATTTGTAACAGCCCGGATTGTGAGCGCATTTTGGTGCTTGTTACATATCGCGGAGGCCACCGTTACAGCTCGGTAACATCTTGTCCGTCAACGGTTTTGGCTTTTTGGAGTGCTAATCTTGCCCACCTCACCACGCTTGGACCGCGCATGAAAAAAGCTTTGACTCTGCTCTTGCTGGCCGCTGCTGCCCAGCTCGCTTTGGCCGCCCAGCCCGGCTCGGGTGCCGACAACCCGCCCCGCGATCGCTTGAATCTGACGGCCTCGGCCAGCGTCGAGGTGACGCGCGACGTGTTGGGCGTGACCTTCTCGACCACCAAGGAAGGCATTGACGCGGCGGCCGTGCAGAGCGCCCTCAAACAGGCGCTGGACGCCGCGCTGGCCGAGGCCAGAAAGATCGCCAAGCCGGGTCAGGTCGATGTGCAGACCGGCAACTTTTCGCTCTACCCGCGCTACGCCGCCAAGGGCGGCATCACCGGTTGGCAAGGCACGGCCGAGTTGTTGGTGGAAGGCCGCGACACGGCTGCCATTGCGCAGTTGACCGGCCGCATCGGCAGCATGGCGATCGCCCGCGTGGGCTACAGCTTGTCGAAGGAGCAGCGAGAGAAGGTCGAGGGCGAGGTGGTGGTGCAGGCGATTACGCGCTACAAGGCACGAGCGGCGGACTACGCGCGCCAGTTCGGCTACGCCAGCTACGTGGTCGGCGACGTCAGCGTCAACACCGCCGAGGCCAGCCCGATGATGATGGGTGCTCAACAGACCCGCTTCAAGGCGATGGCCGCATCCAGCGAGGAAGCCCTGCCGGTCGAGGCCGGCAAGGCGACCGTCAGCGTGACGGTCAATGGCTCGGTAGTAATGACGCGTTAAATTGCAGCGTTGATGGCAGCCCTTTGCGGCCATCAACGGCTTCAGCAACGCCTTACTGCGCGGTCCAGCCGCCGTCCAGGCTCCAGGCTTGGCCGCGCACATTGCTGGCGGCGTCCGAGCACAAGAACACCGCCAGCTCGCCGAGCTGCTCCGGTGTGGTGAATTGCAGCGAGGGCTGCTTTTCGGCCAACAGGCGGCGCGT
>JBIIVZ010000269.1:0-4150 GCA_044339175.1 Roseateles sp. | reverse complement strand
TCCTTGCCGGTCACCAGCTTGAACAGCCAGTAGACCGACCAGAGCGACAAATAGCCGACCAGTGCCCCGGTCACCGACGCCGCCAGTGGCACCGTCAGCCCCAGCAGCGAGGCACCTAAGCCGGCCCACAGCAGCGGCTGGTTGAGCGAGTCGGGCAGCAAGGTGGTGTCCCAGTCGATGGCGGCCAAGGCCAACAGGCAGGCCGCGAAGCCGCACCACAGCAGCGTCGACGGCGTCGCCCCAAAGCGCCAGGAGAGCGCCGCAAACAGCAGGCCGGTCGCCAGTTCGAGCAGCGGATAGCGCTTGGAAATCGGTGTCTTGCAGGCCGAGCAGCGCCCGCCCAGGCGCAACCAGCCGATCAGCGGCAGATTTTCATGCCAGGCCAGTTGATGGCCGCAAGACGGGCAGCGCGAGCGCGGCAGGGCCAGTCCCAGGTGCGGCAGCTTGTCGATCCGGGCCGCAAGCGCTGCAGCCGCTGCGGTCAGCGAGTCGGCCTCGGGCTTGGGCGCGGCGGTGGTTTGGCTGATGGCGGCCGCGTCACCCAGTTGCGACGCAGCATCCGCCAGCCATTGCCGCTCCAGCATCAGCGGCAGGCGGTGCACCACCACGTTGAGGAAGCTGCCCAGACAGAGTCCAAAAACTCCCAGCACCAGCGGCGACAACAACCATTCGATTTCAGCGTTCATTCAGGATCCGGACTTAAACAATTTGGCCAAGTTTGAAAATCGGCAGATACATCGCCACCACGATGCCGCCGATGATGGTGCCCAGGATGACGATGATGAAGGGCTCCATCAGGCTGGACAGCGCATTGACCGCCTCATCGACCTCGTCCTCATAGAACTCGGCCGACTTGGCCAGCATGTGGTCCAGCGAGCCCGACTCCTCGCCGATGGCGGCCATCTGCAACACCATGCTGGGGAAAATGGCGGTCGCCTGCATGGCGGTGGTCAGCGCGGTGCCGGTCGAGACATCGCGCTGGATCTTCTCGGTGGCTTCGGCGAAGACTGCGTTGCCGGACGCCCCGCCGACCGAATCGAGCGCTTCCACCAAGGGCACACCGGCCGCAAACATCGTCGCCAGCGTGCGGGTCCATCGCGCCACCGCCGATTTGTAAAGCAAATCGCCGAAGATCGGGATCTTCAGCAAGATGCGGTCCATCGCGTGCTGCATCTTGACCGAGCGCTTCCAGGACTGGAAGAAGAAGTAGAGCCCGCCGCCGATGGCGCTGAAGAGCGCCCACCAGTAGGCGACAAAGAACTCCGACATCGCGATCACGATCATCGTTGGCGCGGGCAGGTCGGCCCCAAAGCTCTTGAACACGTCTTTGAACGACGGCACCACGAAAATCATGATGACGGCCACCACCACAAAGGCCACCACCAACACGGCGATCGGATAGGTCAGTGCCGACTTGATCTTGTTCTTGATGGCCACCGTCTTTTCCTGATAGACGGCCAAGCGGTCCAGCAGTGATTCCAGAATACCGGCCGCTTCGCCGGCTTCGACCAGGTTGCAGTACAGCGCGTCGAAGTACATCGGATGCTTGCGCAGCGCAGTCGACAAGCTGGTGCCCGTCTCCACCTCTTGACGGATGTCATTCAACAGCCGGGTCAAGCGCGGGTTGGGGCTACCCCGGCCGACGATCTCGAACGATTGCAGCAGCGGCACACCGGCACGCATCATCGTGGCCAGTTGGCGGGTGAACACCGCAATATCCTTTTGCTTGATGGCCTTACCGCCACTGGTGCGGCGTTTTTTGACCTTGCTGACCAGCACGCCCTGGCGGCGCATCGACGCGCTGACCATGGCCTCGCCACCGGCACGCATTTCGCCGCGCACGATCTTGCCGTTGCGGTCCTTGCCTTCCCACTCGAAGACGAAGTCCTTCGTGCTGCGGGCTGTTGTGCTTGTCGCCATGTTTTCTCCTATACCTTAAGCCTGCGTCCACATCGGCAGACTATTCATTGGTGGCCGACAGCACTTCTTCCAGCGTGGTCACGCCGGCTCGCACCTTGACGAGGCCAAACTGTCGTAAATCGCGCACGCCTTCCAGCTTGGCTTGCACCGCAATATCCATCGCCGAACCCTCGGCCAAAATAATGCGCTGGATCGCGTCGGTGATTGGCATCACTTGGTAAACGCCGACCCGTCCGCGGTAACCGTTGTTACAACTGCTGCAGCCGACTGCGCGGTATTGCTTCCAGCTGCCGTCCAGCTCTTCTTCCAGAAAACCGGCGCGCAGCAAGGCCTCGTGCGGGTAGTCGGCCACTTCTTTGCATTTCTCGCACAAGCGGCGCACCAAGCGCTGCGCGGTGATCAACAGCACGCTGGAGGCAATATTGAACGGCGCGACGCCCATATTCAGCAGCCGGGTCAGCGTCTTCGGCGCGTCATTGGTGTGCAAGGTGGACATCACCATGTGGCCGGTCTGGGCGGCCTTGATGGCGATGTCGGCGGTTTCCAGGTCGCGAATCTCGCCCACCATGATGATGTCCGGGTCCTGGCGCAAAAAGGACTTCAGCGCGGCCGAGAACGTCAAGCCGGCCTTGTCATTCACATTGACCTGGTTGATGCCGGGCAGGTTGATTTCGGCCGGGTCTTCCACCGTCGAGATGTTGACGCCCGGTTGGTTCAGGATGTTCAGGCAGGTGTAGAGCGACACCGTCTTGCCGGAGCCGGTCGGCCCGGTCACCAGCACCATGCCGTAGGGGCGGGTGATGCAGGCCAGCAGCCGGTCTTTTTCAATCTTTTCATAGCCCAGCGCCTCGATGCCCATCTTGGCCGAGCTGGAATCCAAGATACGGATGACGATCTTTTCGCCGAACAAGGTGGGCAGGGTGCTGATGCGGAAGTCGATCGACTTGGAACCGAACTTCAGCTTCATGCGGCCGTCTTGCGGCACCCGGCGCTCGGCAATGTCCAACCGGGACAGCACCTTGATGCGCGAGGCCAGCTTGTCCTTGATGGCGATCGGCGGCTGGGTGATTTCACGCAGCTCGCCGTCGACCCGGAAGCGCACGCGGTAGTGGTACTCATAAGGCTCGAAGTGCAGGTCGGAGGCGCGCAAATTGATCGCATCGACCAGCATCTTGTGCAAGAAGCGCACCACCGGCGCATCCTCCACATCGGCCAACTCGGCCGCCTCCTGCTGCGGGGCGGGACCTTCTTCGGCAATGTCGAAGTCGAAGTCGTCGCCCGCCATCGACTCCAGCGTTTCACTCGCCGTGTTGCCCGCGCCTTGCAACAGCTTGGCCAACTTGTCGTGCTCGACGATGACCCATTCGGGCGACAACTGGGTGGCGAACTTGATCCGCTCGACCACATCCTGATCGGTCGGATCGGCCCCGCCAATGAAGAGCCTGCTGCCGCGCCGCCCCAGCACCACCACCTGGTACTGCTGTGCCAGCTTGCCGTCGATGATGTTTTGCGGCAGCTTTTGCGAGTCCATCGCGTTCAGGTCGAGCAGCGGCAGGGCCAGCGCGGTGGACAGCGTGTGGGCCAGATCGGCGCAAGTGACCGCGCCGGCAGCAATCACCGCATTGACGAAACTGATTTTCTTGTCGCGTGCCTGGCGTGCCAAGTCCTCGGCCGCCTTGGCTTGCAGTTTGCCGGCATGCACCAGCATGCGTGCGACGCCCGAAAGTGCAGACGGGGTCGGCTCGACCAGGGAAGGTTCCACAGGAGTCAGTTGGCTTTGAAGCTGGGTTGGGCGGGTCACGGGCTGGGCTGGCTCGGGCAATAACCGTGCAACCCCAAGAATTCGAGACTGTAAACCGTGCAGCGGCGGCACTGAGCCCGATGAAGCACCCCAATTTGTACCGTTGTTGGCACGATCTTTGTCATATCGGCATCAGCTCGCCACAACTTGAGCCGCAGGCGCTGCGCCGTTGTCGGCTGTTGCAGGCCGTTGCGGGAGCACGTGACTACAGCAGCGTCACCGTGGTGCCCAGCCCGGGCTTGCTGCGCAAGCGCAACTGTCCATCCACCAGCTCGACGATTCCCTTGACGATGCTTATGCCCAGGCCGCCCCAACGGCGCTGCGGGTGCCAGAGCGTGACGGCGATGCAAGAGCCCAGCAACATGCGCAAAAACGCCCACGCCCAAAATACAAGCGACCCGGCATCAGTTGGATGGCTGCGGGGGGGGG
>JBIIVZ010000268.1:0-4164 GCA_044339175.1 Roseateles sp. | reverse complement strand
TGGGCATGGCTGCCCTGGGCATCTTCAGCTATCAGCGTCTGCCGATCGACGCCGTGCCCGACATCACCAATGTGCAGGTGCAGATCAACACCCACGCACCCGGCTACTCGCCGCTGGAGTCCGAGCAGCGTGTCACCTTTCCGATTGAGACGGCGATGGCCGGCCTGCCGAATCTGGAGCAGACGCGTTCGCTGTCGCGCTACGGCTTGTCGCAGGTGACCGTGGTGTTCAAGGACGGCACGAATATCTACTTCGCGCGCCAGTTGGTGAACGAACGGATGCAGGAGGCGCGCGCCAAGCTGCCCGGCGGCTTGTCCCCCGCGCTGGGGCCGATCACGACCGGTTTGGGTGAAATCTATATGTGGACGGTGGAGAGCAAGCCCGGTGCGTTGAAGCCTGACGGCACACCTTACACCCCGACCGATCTGCGCGAGATTCAGGACTGGATCATCAAGCCGCAGCTGCGCAACGTGCCTGGTGTGACCGAGATCAACACCATCGGCGGCTTTGCCAAGGAATACCAAGTTGCTCCCGCGCCGGACAAGCTGGTGGCCCATGGCCTGAGCCTGGCCGACGTGGTGCAGGCGCTGGAGCGCAACAACGGCAATGTCGGTGCCGGCTATATCGAGCGGCGCGGCGAGCAGTATTTGATTCGCGCGCCGGGCCAAGTGGCGTCGATAGCAGACATCGCCAACATCGTCATCCGCACGGCCCACGGCGTGCCGGTACGCATCAGCGATGTGGCCCAGGTAGAGATTGGCAAAGAGCTGCGCACCGGTGCCGCCACCGAGAACGGCCGTGAAGTGGTGCTGGGCACCGTGTTCATGCTGCTGGGCGAGAACAGCCGCAAGGTGTCGCAGGCGGTGGACAAGCGCTTGGAAGAGATCAACCGGACGCTGCCCACCGGCGTGATCGCGCAGACGGTGTACGACCGCACGGTGCTGATCGACAAGGCGATTGCCACCGTCAAGAAGAACCTGATCGAGGGCGCAGCGCTGGTGATCGCTGTGCTGTTCCTGTTTCTCGGCAATATCCGTGCGGCCCTGATCACGGCAGCGGTGATTCCGCTGGCCATGCTGTTCACCTTCACCGGCATGGCGGCGAACAAGGTCAGCGCCAACCTGATGAGCCTCGGTGCCTTGGACTTCGGCATCATCATCGACGGTGCCGTCGTGATCGTCGAGAACTGCGTGCGCCGCTTGGCCCATGCGCAGTCGGCCGCCGGCCGCCACTTGACGCACGAGGAGCGCTTCGTTGAAGTCTTTGCCGCCGCGCGTGAATCACGCCGGCCGTTGCTTTACGGGCAGCTGATCATCATGGTGGTTTACCTGCCGATCTTTGCGCTGACCGGCGTCGAGGGCAAGATGTTCCACCCGATGGCCTTCACCGTCGTCTTGGCCCTGGTCGGCGCGATGATCCTGTCCATCACCTTCATCCCCGCCGCCGTCGCGCTGCTGATCGGCACAGATGTCGGCGAGAAAGAAAACCGCCTGATGGGCTGGGCCAAGCAGGGCTACGCGCCGATGTTGGATTGGGCCTTGCTGAACAAGCCGCTGGTGCTGACGCTGGCCGGCGTGTCCATCGCCCTGAGCGGTCTGCTCGCCACCCGTTTGGGCAGCGAGTTCATCCCCAACCTCAGCGAGGGCGACATCGCCCTGCATGCGCTGCGCATTCCAGGCACCAGCCTGACGCAGGCCATCGAGATGCAGATCGAACTGGAGCGCACGATCAAGCAGTTTCCCGAGGTGGATCGTGTCTTCGCCAAGCTCGGCACCGCCGAGATTGCCACCGACCCGATGCCGCCCAATGTGGCCGACAACTTCGTCATGCTCAAACCCCGTGAGCAATGGCCCGACCCCAAGCGCAGCATCGAGTCGCTGGTGGCCGCGCTGCAAGCGGCGGTGGGCCAAGTGCCCGGCAACAACTACGAGTTCACCCAGCCGATCCAGATGCGCTTCAACGAGCTGATCTCCGGCGTGCGCAGCGATGTGGCGGTGAAGGTGTTCGGCGACGACATGGCGGTGATGGAGGCGAGCGCCGGCGAGATTGCCGAGGTGCTGGAAGCCATCCCCGGTGCGGCCGATGTGAAGGTCGAGCAGACCTCGGGACTGCCGATGCTGACGGTGCAAATCGACCGCGCCAAGCTGGCCAGGCTGGGGCTTGCCATGGCCGATGTGCAAGAAACGGTGGCCACCGCCATCGGCGGCCAACAGGCCGGTGCGCTGTTCCAGGGCGACCGGCGCTTCGACATCGTGGTGCGCCTGCCTGAGTCGGTGCGCAGCGATGTGGAAGCGCTCAAGCGCTTGCCGATCAAGCTGCCCATCAGTAACGACAACGGCAACGGCAACAACGGCCGCCCGGCGTATGCCCAGCTCGGCGATGTGGCCAGCTTCGAGATCGCCCCGGGCCCGAACCAGATCAGCCGCGAAAGCGGCAAGCGCCGCGTGGTGGTGACGGCCAATGTGCGCGGCCGCGACATCGGCTCCTTCGTGGCCGAGGCGCAAGCCGCCTTGCAAGCCCAAGTCAAAGTGCCGACCGGTTACTGGACCACCTGGGGCGGTACCTTCGAGCAATTGCAGTCGGCCACCCAGCGCTTGCAGATCGTCGTGCCGGTGGCGCTGGGCCTGGTCTTCATGCTGCTGTTCGCGATGTTCGGCAACGTCAAGGACGGACTGATCGTGTTCACCGGCGTGCCCTTTGCCCTGACCGGCGGCATCCTGGCGCTGTGGTTGCGCGACATCCCGCTGTCGATCTCAGCCGGCGTCGGCTTCATTGCGCTGTCCGGTGTCGCTGTGCTGAACGGCTTGGTGATGATTGCCTACATCCGCTCGCTGCGCGAGGACGGCATGCCACTCGACGCCGCCGTGCGCGAGGGCGCGCTGACGAGGCTGCGGCCGGTGCTGATGACGGCGCTGGTGGCCTCGCTCGGTTTTGTGCCGATGGCCATTGCCACCGGCACCGGGGCCGAAGTGCAGCGCCCGCTGGCCACCGTGGTGATCGGCGGCATCCTGTCGTCCACCCTGCTGACTTTGCTGGTGCTGCCGGTGCTGTACCGGTTGTTGCATCGCCGGGCTGAGCGCAGGGCGGACACCTCACAGCTCGAAGAACCCGACCTCGCTGCGGCAGATCAAAGCAAGTGAGGTTTTTGCCGTAAAAAAGCCCGCCGAGTTCCCTGGGCGGGCTTGTGCAAGCTCAAACATACCCCGGTTGGGGCACGAGGCTCAGGCGGGTTTGAACGAGATCAGACCTGCACGCCCTTGGCTGTTTCCGCATATTCATCAATGCGGTCGAAGTTCATGTAGCGGTAGATTTGCTCGGAGTCCTTGCTGATGACGCCCATGTCGGCCAAGTACTCGGCGACGGTTGGGATGCGACCGAGCTTGGAGGCAATGGCTGACAACTCGGCCGAGGCCAAGTAGACATTGCTGTTCTTGCCCAGACGGTTGGGGAAGTTGCGGGTGCTGGTGGACACCACCGTCGCCCCTTCGCGCACCTGCGCCTGGTTGCCCATGCACAGGCTGCAACCGGGCATTTCCATGCGCGCACCTGCCGCACCAAAGGTACCGTAATGGCCTTCCTTGGTCAGCTCCGACGCGTCCATCTTGGTCGGTGGCGCCACCCACAGCTTGACGGGAATGTCGCGGCGGCCTTCCAGCAGCTTGGCAGCGGCGCGGAAATGGCCGATGTTCGTCATGCAAGAGCCGATGAAGACTTCATCGATCGGCGTGCCGGCGACTTCGCTCAGGAACTTGGCATCGTCCGGATCGTTCGGGCAGCACAGGATCGGTTCCTTGATGTCGGCCAGATCGATTTCGATCACGTGCGCGTACTCGGCGTCTTTGTCGGCAGCCATCAGCTTCGGGTTGGCCAACCAGGCTTCAACCGCCTGGATGCGGCGCTCCAGCGTGCGTTTGTCGGCATAACCGTCGGCGATCATGTTCTTCATCAGCACGATGTTGCTGGTGAGGTATTCCTGGATCGGCTCGGGGTTCAGGTGCACGGTGCAGCCGGCCGCCGAGCGTTCGGCTGAAGCGTCAGACAACTCGAATGCTTGCTCGACGCGCAGATTCGGCAGGCCTTCGATTTCCAGGATACGGCCTGAGAACGCGTTGATCTTGCCGGCCTTGGCCACTGTCAACAGACCGGCTTTGATGGCATACAGCG
>JBIIVZ010000267.1:0-4175 GCA_044339175.1 Roseateles sp. | reverse complement strand
ATTTCAAATCGCGCGGCGTCGCCTTGCCCGACCCACCGTTTCTGGATGATGTGCCGCTGGACTTCGGCATCGCCGACGCCGAGCTGCACTATCACGTGCCCCTGCTGGCCAGCCCCTGGAGCTATTCCACTTACCGCGGGAGCTGACGCGTTTGGCTGCCCTGGACGATTTGCTGCGCGCCTTGAGGAATGGCCCCGCCGTGCTGGTGCAAGTGGTGCGAGTGCAGGGCAGCGGGCCGCGCGAGGTGGGGGCCTGGATGGCGGTGCTGCCGGCGGGTTTGATCGCCACGATCGGCGGTGGGCAACTGGAGTTCGAGGCGATCAGCCAAGCCAAAGCGTTGCTGGCGGACGCGCATTTGAGCCTGAGCCAGCCCCGCCGTTTCGCCCTCGGCCCGTCGCTGGGGCAATGCTGCGGCGGCGTGGTGGACCTGACTTTCGAGCGGCTGCCGGCCCGGCCCGGCGTGCTGGAGCAAAGCGCACTGCGGCAGCGTCTGGCGGTGGCGGCCGATCAACTGCTGCAAGTGGCTTTGTTCGGTGGCGGCCATGTGGGGCGGGCCATCGTGCGGCTGCTGGCCACGCTGCCGGCCCAGGTCTGCTGGATCGACAGCCGCGACGAGGTGTTCCCGGCTGACCTTTCCGACAACGTGCGGACGGAATACTCCGACCCGGTGCAAGCCGCCGTGCCAGACCTGGCACCGGGCGCGCATGTGCTGATCATGAGCTTCAGCCACGCCGAGGATCTGGATGTGGTGGCCGCCTGCCTGCTGCGTCAGCGTTTGCTGGGCGACCTGCCTTATGTCGGCCTGATCGGCAGCAAGAGCAAATGGGCAACCTTCCGCCAGCGGCTCGAAGCGCGTGGGTTTTCAGCTGCGGAACTGGCCCACATCACCAGCCCGATCGGCGTGGCCGGCATTCCCGGCAAGCGGCCGGAGGTGATTGCGGTGGCGGTGGCTGCGCAGCTGCTGCAGCAACCGGGCTGGCCGCAGCGCTAGAAGTCTGCGCGCAGTGGCGGTTCGTGGTGTCGCAACGTCAGCCCAGCGCGCGTTGCGCATCTTGGTCAAGTTAGGGGTTTCGCAAGCTGGCACTGGCAGACAAGATCGCTAGCAGCCACCGCTGCCACTGCTGCGGGGCATCAAAAAAGCTCGCGCAAGCTCTGCGCCCGACGATCAGGAGACACCCCATCATGGCTACCAAGATCACCTCTGCCGCTGCCACCAAGAAGGCCCAGGCGCTCTCACTTCATATCGGCCTGAACGCCGTCAGCGCAGCGGCTTATGGCGGCTGGGAAGGGCCGTTGTCCGCTTGCGAATTCGACGCCAACGACATGGCCGCCATCGCCAAGACCCGGGGCATGAAGTCCACCGTGCTGCTGACCAAAAAGGGCACGCGGGCAGCGGTGCTGGCGGGCTTGCGTGCAGCGGCCAAGGCCTTGAAGGCGGGCGATTTGTTCTTCTTGACCTACTCCGGACACGGCGGTCAGGTGCCCGACTTGAACGGTGACGAGCCCGATCGGCAGGACGAAACCTGGTGCTTGTTCGACGGCCAAATGCTGGACGACGAGCTGTACTTCGAGCTGGGCCAATTTGCCGGTGGCGTGCGCATCCTGGTGTTGTCCGACAGCTGCCACAGCGGCAGCATCACGCGGGCCTTTCCGCCACCCCCGCCGCCGCCCGGTCAGCGCATCAAGCTGATGCCTGAGGACGTGGCCCGGCGGGTTTATACCGAGCACAAGGCCTTCTACGATCAACTGCAGACCGATGTGGCGAAGGCGGCTGCCAGCTCGGCCATCGATCCAGATGTGGCCCTCGCTCAGGTCGGCGCGGCGGCCCATGCCACCGCGTTGGTTGGGCAGTTCAAGCCGGCTGTGCTGCTGATCTCCGGCTGCCAGGACAACCAGACCTCGATGGATGGACCGCATAACGGCGCTTTCACCGGTCAGTTGTTGAAGGTCTGGAACCAGGGTGCATTCACCGGTAACTACAACAGCTTCCACGGCCGCATTCGCGCCGGCCTGCCGCCCACACAGTCGCCGAATCTGTTTTTGCTGGGCAACACCACGGCGGTGGCGGCCTTCGTGGCCCAAGTGCCGTTCACCGTTTGATCTGCACCGATCACTAGGAGCCTGCGCGGCAGAAGGCGGCGACAAGCGAAAGGTGGCCCCAGCGAGGACAGTTTTTGCCGGATTTGAAGCTTCATAGCTCCGCTATGGGGCGAAAAGACGGTGAAAAATGGACCGCTGCGGCCGCCTTGCAGCCGCCGATCCTTCTGCCGCGCAGACTCCTAGCCATTGAGCCGGGCCTGCGCGGCCGTTTGCATCCTGCAGGAGTTCGCCATGCCCAGTCCCAGTCGTAACGTCAAAATCCAGTTCAATGGTCGTGCCACCGAGGCCAAGCTGCCGTCGCTGCTGACCCCGGCGGCGCGCTCGGCGGGTCGCAGCGACGATGTATTTTTGCCCTCCGGCTATTTGACCGCCGGGCCCAGCTTTGATCTGAGTCCGGCCGCGCGCGGGGCTGCCGACGGTGCGGCCAGACAAGAACACGAAGCGGCACCGAACGAGGTCATCTTGCTGGAGCTGGCCGACGGCAGCACGCTGATCACCAGTGCCGAGCGGTTGCGCGAAACCCTGTCCCGCACCCACCCGGAAATGATCGCGTCGGACGGCTCCATCTTGCTGGAGCAACTGCGTGCACTCGGCGCGGCCCCTGGCCGTGGCTTTGGCGAAGCGGTCGGCGGCCTGATCAGCAAGGTCTTCACCTTTGTGGTCGGCAAGCAGCCCGATGCCATCCTTCAACAGGCACTGGATCAGTTGCCGGACAAGGCGGAACTGGGCGTGTCCTGGGCCGGCACCAAGGCCTTGATGTGGGCGATCGAGAAACAGCTCGATCAGGTGCCGGGCCTGTATGCCTGGGTGGCGGCGACCGGTCAGCCTGGCGACCTGCAGCCCAGCGGCTTGTCGCTGAGTCAGCCGACGGGGCCGGTGGACAGCCGCCCGATGTTGGTGTTCGTGCACGGCACGGCGTCCAGCACGCTGGGCAGTTTTGGCGACCTGCGCAACGGCGACCGCGACCTCTGGGGTGCGCTGGAAGCGCGCTTCACTGGCGGCATCTACGCCTTCGAGCACTGCACGCTGTCGCAAAGCCCGATCGAGAACGCGATCGACCTGCTGAGCGCCTTGCCCATCGGGGCCCACATCAGCCTGGTCTCGCACTCGCGCGGTGGCTTGGTGGCCGACCTGCTGTGCCTTGAAAACTTCGATGCCTTCATCGACAACTATGCCTACGCGTTCGAAGGCGTGGGCGAGGCCGACGCCGACGAATCGGCGCGGGTCCGGGGCGAGTTGGACCGCGCACATTTTGATCAGCGCCAGCAACTGCGCCGGCTGAGCGCGCTGCTGCGGGAGCGCCGCATCGTCGTGCAGCGCTATGTGCGCGCGGCCAGCCCGGCCAGCGGCACCAAGCTGGCCAGTGGCAATTTCGATGTGTTTTTGTCCGGCCTGCTGACGCTGATCGGCATGGTGCCGTTCTTCTTCGGCAGCCCCCTGTATTCGGCCTTCAAGCGGGTCGTGATCGAGATTGCCAAGAACCGCACCAACGCCCATCTGGTGCCTGGCATCGAGGCGATGTTGCCCGACTCGCCGATGGCCCGACTGCTGCGGGACGCGCCGGTGCGCAGCGACCTGGCGATGTCGGTGATTGCCGGCGACATCCAGGGCGGCAACCTGCTCAAACGCCTGGGCGTGCTGCTGACCGACTTTTTGTTGTTCGACTGCGATGACAACGATCTGGTCGTCAACACCACCTCGATGTTGGCTGGTGTGGCACCCAAATCCGGCGCGCGGGTCTTGTTCGACCGCGGTGCCGACGTGTCGCACTTCCGCTATTTCGTCAACGCCGACACGCGCAGCGCCTTGCGCGATTGGTTGGTGACCGGCGACCCGGCCGCACTGCCGATGTTCCGCGCCTTGCCCAGTCAAGCCGACTTTGAAGAAGCGTTGGCCGCCAGCGGGGCGAGCCGGGACGCTGCCGCCGCGCCGCGCCCGATCGTGGTGGTGCTGCCCGGCGTGATGGGCTCGCACCTGCAGGTGTCGGGGACCGACCGGGTCTGGTTCGATCCGGGCGACATCGCCACCGGCGGGTTGTCCAAGATCGAATGGGCGCGCCCGGCGGTCGAGGCGGA
>JBIIVZ010000023.1:0-14197 GCA_044339175.1 Roseateles sp. | reverse complement strand
AACGTCGATGGAGCTGAGCCTGCGCTGGGCCAAGCGCTGCGCCGACGAGTTCAACCGCCTGGAGAACCCGAACGCGTTGTTCGGCATCGTGCAGGGCGGCATGTTCGAGGGCTTGCGCGACGCCTCCCTGGCCGGCTTGGCCGAGCTGGATCTGCCCGGTTACGCCATCGGCGGCCTGAGCGTCGGCGAGCCGAAGGCCGATATGCAGCGGGTGCTGGCCCATATCGGCCATCAATTGCCGGCCGACAAACCGCGCTATTTGATGGGCGTGGGCACGCCGGAGGATTTGATCGAGGGCGTGACGCAAGGCATCGACATGTTCGACTGCGTGATGCCGACTCGCAACGCCCGCAACGGCCATTTGTTCACCCGCTTCGGCGACCTGCGCCTGCGCAATGCCCGCTACAAGACCGACGAACGCCCGGTCGATGAGACCTGCAGCTGTTACTGCTGCGCCAACTTCAGCCGCGCCTACCTGCACCACCTCGACCGCTGCGGCGAGATGCTGGGGCCGATGCTCAGCAGCGTCCACAACCTGCATTACTACCTGAACCTGATGCAAGAAGCCCGCGACGCACTGGACGCCCCCGAGCTGGGCGGCTTCGCAACCTTCCGCGGCAAATTCGCCAGCGACCGGGCGCGCGGGGTTTAGCGCCAGGTTGGGGTCCCCGTAGGGCGGGTCGTGACCCGCGCCGTGCCGAGACAACAGACGCACTTGTTGCGCTGCTGACGTTGCCACAGCCAACTCTCCTTCGACTTCGCCCGCTTGTGGCTCGACCATTGAGAACGGGATAGAAGATGGTCAAAAAGCTCTTGCTCACCTTGCTGACACCGTTGCGCGGTGCGGTCCGGTTGCTGCTGGCGCTGCTGATCCTGTTCGAGGAATGGGGCTGGGAGCCGCTGGCAAGGGCGATGGTCTGGGTGGGGCGGCTGCCGCTGATCCGGCATCTGGAAGCTGCCGTGCAGCGCTTGTCGCCCTATGCCGCGTTGTCCGCGTTTCTGCTGCCGACGCTGGCGCTGCTGCCGGTCAAATTGCTGGCCTTGTGGCTGATCGGCAATGGCCGCGCGGGTCTGGGGCTGCTGGTCATCGTGCTGGCCAAGCTGGTCGGCACGGCCATCGTGGCCCGGCTGTTTCAGCTGACACGCTCAGCCCTGCTGCAACTGGACTGGTTCGCCCACTGGTACGGGCGCTGGGCCGGCTGGAAAGCCGACCTGCTTGCCTGGGTCCACGCGTCATCGGTCTGGCGCTGGGCGCGGGCGATGCGGCTGGCCATCCGGCGCGCTTTGCGGCGCTTCAGGTTGCGGGGCTAGTTGCCACAAAGTACCGCAGTAGGAACGACGCTGGGACGGTTTTGCGTCAGTCCTACATCACCAGAATTGCCACTGCCCGGTCTTCACCACCCAGATGCCCAGCACGCCATTGGTGACGGCGTGGGCGATGACGGCGCACCAGAGCTTGCCGGTGCGGCGGTACAGCCAGGCGTAGGCGAGGCCGGCCAGGATGGCGGCCAGCCAGAGCGTGTGGGCCAGCATGAAGACAAAGGTGGACAGCGCGATCGCTTTCAAGCCGATGCGGCGCGGATCAACGGTCTCGAAGCTGGGGCTCTCGATCCAGCGCATCAGGAAGGCGCGCCAGAACAGCTCTTCCATCACCGGCACGATCAGCGCCGCACCGATCCAGCGCACGGCGATCAGCGGCCAGATCGGCTGGCCCTGCAAATCCAGCGGCAAGAAACTGGCGCTGGGCTCGCTCAGTTGCATCCACGGTGCGTCCAGGTTGATCCACAGGCCGAACACGATCAGGCCGACGGCGATGCTCAACAAAGTTTCGCGTGCGTTGGGCAGGTTTTGCCGAGCCAGTTCGCCATAACCGCGCCAATACCAGGCCAGCAGGCCGCCGACCACCAGCACGCTGAGACCGTAAAGCCAGCGCGAATCGAGCTGGGCGCTGTCGGGCAAATAGCCGCGCAGGGCCAGCAGGGCCATGAAGGCCGCGAAGGGGATGCTGCGGGCCAGGGCGGCGGGGCTGAGGTTCATCGGAGCCGGGCGTGTCAGTGCGGGGGCGCCGGATTACTTGGTGCGCTGTTCGAGCACGAAGTTGGCACCGTCGTATTGGCCCAGCTTGTCGACCAGATAGGGCAGGCAAGCTTGCAACTCGTCGTGCAGGGTGAACGGCGGGTTGGCGATGAACATGCCGCTGCCCAGCATGCCGAAGCCGCGCACATCGGCTTGCTGCTGCACGGTCAAGCGCACGTGCAGCCAGCCTTTTTTGGCACCGGTGTCGGCGGCGGCTTTCAGGCGCTGCACCAGCTGGGCCGATTCCAGCAGTTGCAGCTGCGGGTACCAGACCATGAACACGCCTTCGGCAAAGCGCTCCAGCCCTTCGCGCAGGGCGGCCAACACCCGGCCGTAATCGGACTTCAGTTCGTAGGACGGGTCCATCAGCACGACGGCGCGGCGCGACGGCGGCGGCAGCTCACCGCGCAGCGAGGCGAAACCGTCGGTGTCCGCCACCTGAGTGTTCGGGCGCGTGGCCAAGTAGCTTTGCAGGATGCGGTGGTCGGTGGGGTGCAGTTCGTAGACGCGCAAGCGGTCTTCGGCGCGCAGCAGCAGGTTGGCGATGGCGGGCGAGCCCGGGTACTGGCGCAGTTGGCCGTCCTCGTTGAACTCACGCACCAGCTCCATGTACTGGGCCAGCGGCAAGGGCAGGTCTTTGGCATCCCACAGGCGCGAAACGCCGTGCACGTATTCGCCCTTTTTCTGGGCGTACTGGCCTTCGATCGAGTAACCGCCGGCACCGGCGTGGGTGTCGATCAAGGTGTACGGTTTGTCTTTTTCGCCCATATAGCGAAGCACCTGGGACAAGATCAGGTGTTTGAGAACATCGGCATGGTTGCCGGCATGAAAGGCGTGACGATAGGCGAGCATGGGCGAACTGTAGCGTGGCGGCCGGCCCCACGCGATTTTCAGCGGCTCAAGGAAGCTGAAAAGCGCCCGGATGTCTCGCTGACTGGGTCAACTCAACGGTGCCGCGCGGGTGCCGGTATTGTTTCGTCGGTGCCAGATTGATTCCGGCAGTCGAGCCCGGGGCAACCGCCTTGCCGCGCAATTTGGAATCGGGCCGCAAGACATAGTTTTCACGCGCGGCCAGCACAAAGGCATCCCAATCGACGATGAAGTTGTTGTTCAGCTCCCAGCTGTCTTGGGCGGCGAAGCGTGGGTTGCCGCTGAGGATGTTGTTGACGCACCTGACTTTGACCGCGCCCGGGCTGACGCGTAAATAGATACCGCCGCTGGGGAGTTGGTCGATCAGCGTGTTGTTGATCAGCTGTAACTCGTGCCGCGGCCCGACCAAGCCCTCGGCACCGAAAGAGACCATGTGCGGGTTCTCGGTGCCCGAACTCTGTTGGATCAGGTTGCCCACCACCAGCGCCAGACCGCCGTTGGGGAATTCCAGCTCATAGCTGGCTTGGCCCCCGATTTCGTCGCTCAAGCGGTTGTAGAAAATATGGTTGACGGCGGCCCGGCTTTTCAGCAAGTGGCCGATCTGGCCGTGGTGAAAATAGCTGCCGACGACGCGCAGATAGGCAATCGAGCCGGCGTATAAATTGTGATTCAGTCCGCCGCCGCTGCGCGGTGGGCTGCTGGCGAACTCGCAGCCCTCAACGTCCAATCTCACCTTGCCGTCGTTGCTGGTCAGAACACCCATTTCGTTGTAGATGAAGCGGCAATCCAGCAAGCTCAGGGAGCCGCGCTCCAGCCGGATGCCCGCGCCGTTGCCGCTCGGCACCTGGCAGCCCGAAAAGTCAAAGCCTTCGATGCGGATGCGCTCGCCCGTGGTCACAAAAATGCCCTTGCCTTGCGCCGACACGCCTTGCGCCAGCAGGTGCACACGGCCGCCCAACGCCCTCAAGCTCAAGTCGTTTTGCGGCCAAGTCGCCACATCGGCGCGGTAATCGCCGGCCTGCACCTCGATGAGGTCACCGTCGCGTGCCATGCGGGCGGCCTGCGCCAAGCTGCGTATCGCTTCCAGCGGGCCGACCCGCAGCGTGCGCCGCTCGGCACCCCAGACCTGGGTTATCGGGGCTGCGGCCAGGGCGGTCAACAGTTGGCGGCGCAGCAGCATGGCGGCCGCACCGTAAAAAGTTCTCACCCTCAGGCGCGAAACTTGGCGCGGAACAGTTCCGGGATCGACACCTCACGCGGCCCGGCGAGCAACTCGAACGTCTCGCCGGGCTGCAGCAGCCCCGGCTGTTTGACGGCCAGGTAAAAGCCGCACCAGCCGCTTTCACCCATCAGCTTGACCGCCTTGCCGAAGCCCATCACCGCGTTGAATTTGAAGCAGGGGAAGCGTGGCTCGCTGACGATCAGTTCGCAATCGGCAAAGCGCAGGCGGTCGCCGATCCAGACGTCTTTTTCCAACAGGCCGCTGAGGCTGAGGTTTTCGCCCATCGCGCCGTGGTGCAGGGTGTCACCCCAGGCCGACACCTGAGCTTGGGCGCGCACCGTCTGCCAGAACGGGTAATGCTCGACCGGGTAGGCGTAGAGCGCCTTGCTGAGGCCGCCGTGCACGCTCAGGTCGGCCTGTTCGTCGCCGCTCAGGCCCAGGTTTTCGACCCGCTGCGGGCCTGTGACCGACTGTTTGAGGATGCCGCTTTGGACTTGTTGCCTGTCCAGCGTGCGTAAAAGTTGTGACTTGGCCACATTGATGCTGAGGAGTTTCATGGTGCTATCCGTGTCAAATGTCGCGGGCCATCCTAATTTAAAAGGTCGCCGCATAAGTTCATTCATTAAATGCATAACAAGGGGTGGTCCGCGAGTTACAGCGTGGTTACATTGAGGTCACAATCGTTGTCCCGCTGGTCTAACCGGCGGTTTGCAGGGCGAGCGACCCATCAGCCGCTTGCCTCGCAAAGCAGTACCGATCCAGGTGATTCACCCAAAGTCGGCCTGAGCACGAGGCTGAATGATGGGGAATTGGGTCAAGCCCGCCCCCGCTGTACCGACCCGGTGCGCCGTCGAGCTTGACCCAATTCTGCTTTTTTATCTTGATTGGAAAAACCATGAACCAACCCGTGATGGAAGGGCTGCGCTTGAACGTGCCAGCCCATGTGAAGCACCCGCGTTTGATCAGCTGGGTCGCCGAGGTGGCGGCGCTGACGCAGGCTCGCGACGTTTATTGGTGTGACGGCAGCCAGGCCGAATATGACCGTCTGTGCGCGCAATTGGTCGCGTCCGGCACCTTCAAGAAGCTGAATCCCGAGCTGCGCGCCAACAGCTACCTGGCCTGCAGCGACCCCAGCGATGTGGCGCGCGTCGAAGACCGTACCTACATCTGCTCGGCCAAAAAGGAAGATGCCGGACCGACCAACAACTGGATGGAGCCGTCCGCCATGCGCGCGCTGCTGCAAACCGGTCAGGCCGACGGCACGCCCGCGCTGTTTGCCGGCTCTATGGTCGGCCGCACGCTCTATGTCGTGCCGTTCAGCATGGGCCCGATCGGCTCGCCGATTGCTCACATCGGCGTCGAACTGTCGGACAGCCCTTATGTCGCAGTCAACATGCGCACGATGACGCGGATGGGCCGCGCGGTGCTGGATGTGCTGGGCGATGCCGGCGTCTTCGTGCCTTGCGTTCACACGGTAGGCGCGCCGCTGAAAGCAGGTCAGGCCGATGTCAAATGGCCGTGCAACCAGACCAAGTACATCGTTCATTTCCCGGAAACGCGTGAGATCTGGTCCTACGGTTCGGGTTACGGCGGCAACGCTTTGCTGGGCAAGAAGTGCTTTGCCTTGCGCATCGCTTCGACCATGGGCCGCGATCAGGGTTGGTTGGCCGAGCACATGTTGATCCTCGGCGTGACCTCACCCGCCGGCAAGAAGTACCACTTCGCGGCGGCCTTCCCCAGCGCTTGCGGCAAGACCAATTTCTCGATGCTGATTCCGCCGGCGGCTTTCGACGGCTGGAAGGTCACCACGATCGGCGACGACATCGCTTGGATCAAGCCCGCCGCCGATGGCCGTCTGTACGCGATCAACCCGGAAGCCGGCTACTTTGGCGTGGCACCGGGCACCAACCAGTTGACCAACTTCAACTGCATGGCCAGCCTCCACAAGGACGTGATCTTCACCAACGTCGCGCTGACCGATGACGGTGATGTCTGGTGGGAAGGTATGAGCGACACCCCGCCGGCCCACCTGATCGACTGGCAAGGCAAGGACTGGACGCCGGCAATCGCCAAGGAAACCGGTGCCAAGGCCGCGCACCCGAACGCGCGCTTCACTGTCTCGGCGATCAACAACCCGGCGCTCGATGCCGAATGGGACAACCCGGCCGGTGTGCCCATCGACGCCTTCATCTTCGGTGGCCGTCGCTCGACCACCGTGCCGCTGGTGACCGAAGCGCGTGACTGGGTCGAGGGCGTCTACATGGCCGCCACCATGGGCTCCGAAACCACCGCTGCCGCTGCCGGCCAGCAAGGCGTGGTGCGGCGCGACCCGTTCGCCATGCTGCCCTTCATGGGCTACAACATGAGCGACTATTTCCAGCATTGGCTGGACATGGGCAAAACGCTGCAAGCGGCTTGCGACGCCTCCGGTGCCAAGTTGCCCAAAATCTTCTGTGTCAACTGGTTCCGCAAGGGCGACGACGGCAAGTTCGTCTGGCCTGGTTACGGCGAAAACATGCGCGTGCTGAAGTGGATGCTGGACCGCGTCGAAGGCACGGGCCACGGCGACGAACATGCGTTCGGCGTGACGCCGCGCTATGAAGACATCAACTGGCAAGGCCTGAACTTCACGCCCGAGCAGTTCGACATCACCACCCGCATCGACAAAGCGGCCTGGAGCGTCGAGATGAAGCTGCACGACGAATTGTTCCAGCAGTTGGCTTACCACTTGCCGGCCGAGTTGCCCGCCACCAAGTTGAAAATCGAAGCACGCTTGGCTGCTGAGTAAACCCGCGGTGGGCCTGGCAGGCTCACTCCAATAAAAAAGCCCGCTGACGAGCGGGCTTTTTTGTGGGCGGCTGTTGGTTCAGCTGCGGCGGCCGTTGGCGGCGCGCAATTCGGCGGCGAACGAGGGCATGGAGTCCTCGTAGCGCATGGCCAGGGCCAGCAACTCGCGCTCGGCGCGGGCTTCGGCGTTGGCCGCCATCTTCGCCTTGACCGAGGCGATCAGGCTCAACCAAAGGCGGGCACCGATGGCGGTGAACGAGGCACCGTGGCGCACGTTGTGACGCATGGGGAGGCCGAAAGTCTGGGTGGCGATGCTCATGGCATGTCCTAGTTGATGGTTCTTTAAAACCGATAGAGCGATTGTGGGGGTTTACCCCAGTGCTGTACAACTGAATTGTTTGAATCTAAGATATTAGTAATTCGTATATCTTGAGCAAAGGAAACTGGTGAACTTCCGCAACCTGGACTTGAACCTGCTCAAGGTCTTTGACGCCGTCATGGCCGAGCACAGCCTGACGCGCGCCGCCGCACGTTTGGCGATGACGCAGCCGGCCGTCAGCCATGCGCTGAAGCGTTTACGCGAAGCGTTGGGCGAGGAGCTGTTCGTGCGCCACGCCTTCGGCATGAAGCCGACCTTGCGGGCCGAAGCCATGTGGCCCGAAGTGCGCTTGATTCTTCAGCGCTTGCAGGCCTTGCTGGCACCGGAGGACTTTCGGCCCGAGGTGGAGGAATTCACCTTCCGCATCGCGATGGCGGACGCCACGGCCGCGCTGCTGTTGCCGCCGTTGGTGGCGCAGTTGGAGGAGGGTCTGGCCCTGACCAATGTGCATGTCGTGCCCTTGACCACGCGCGACCCGCGAGCGCTGCTGGATCAGGGCGAGGCCGATTTTGCGGTGGGTTACTTTCCGGCCGCCGTGGCTGCCTTGCTGGCCCAGGGCAGCCAAGCGGCGATTCGCCAGCACCGGCTGTACGAAAGCGAATACGTCTGCGTGATGCGCAGCGGCCATCCGCTGGCGCAGCTGCCGCTGGACCTGGATGCTTTTTGCGCCGCGCATCATTTACTGGTCAGCTTTTCTGGCCGCCCGCATGGTTTTGTCGATGAAGCGCTGAATGCCTTGAATCGCAGCCGCCGCATCATGTTGACGGTCAACCAGTTCTTCACGGCCGGGCGCGTCGTCGCGCAGTCCGATCTGCTGACGGTGTTACCGGCCACTTTTGTCGAGGCTACCGGCTACAAATCGCAGTTGGTCGAGCGGCCGCTGCCGATGGCTTTGTCCAAGGTTCATGTGGACATGCTTTGGCACCTGCGCAACGACGGGCGCAGCGCGCAAATCTGGATGCGTGAGCGCTTGATCGAAGCGTCCCGGCGCGCCGAGGCTGGCGCGATGCTGGCAACAGCGGCGACAATTGCCGTATGAGTACAGATCTGCTTGATTCCGAGTTCGCCGAACTCGATGAACTTCTCGCCACCACGCCCGAGCCCCTGCAAGCACTCGATGCTTCCATGCTGGACGGCTATTTGTGTGGGGTGCTGGTGCAGCCGCGCTTGATCGACATCGATGAATGGCTGCCCAATATCTTCGACTACGACGGCGGCGTGCTGCCCGAGGATGTGGACGTCGTCTGGCTAGCCCGCATCCGCGAATTGGTCGAGCGCCGGCATGCGGCGTTGAACAAATCGATGGTTGAAGACGGCTGGTTCGACCCGGTGGTGCTCGACCTCGATGAGACGGCCGAGCCCGAAGAAGTCCCCGCAGACGAAGATGCCGAGCAGGCGCAAGCGCGTGCCACTTACGCGAACATGAGCCTGATCTCGCGCACCCTGATGCCCTGGGTGGCCGGTTTTCAACATGCCGCCTTGTGCTTCCCCGAGCTGGCCGACATGCAGGACGACGCTGTGATGGCCGCCCTGGCTCGCTTGTACCGCCACTTGCCGGCTGAAACCGACGAAGAAAAAGAAGTCGTCGCGACGCTGGACCGCGAACACCCGCTGAAGGACATCGACGAAGCCGTCGAAGAGCTGGTGGTGACGGTGGCCGACCTGTGCGACCTGACGCAGGAACAACGCTACCGCGTCGAAACCCTCCGCCGCGATGGCCCCAAGCTTGGCCGCAACGACCCCTGCCACTGTGGCTCGGGGAGGAAGTACAAGCTCTGCCATGGCGCAATCTGATGACTTGTGGGACAGACCTTGTTGTACCCAACAAGCTCTGCTTGGCCGCTTGCAGGCGGCCTATCCTTCATTAGGCACAAGTCAGCACGCAGGTGCTGCTTTGTGTCCGAATGAAGTCCCCAACTGACCAGAGCTTGTGGGACAGACCGCCCGAACGCAGCGCAGCGAAGTGAGTGGTGAGTAGCTCTGTCACCCACTGATTAGAGAATTAAGTTAACCCATCAATGCGCCTTCAACTACTCTCCGATCTCCACCTGGAGACCGAGACTTTCGACCCGGAACCGGCATCGGGGGCTGAATTTCTGGTGCTGGCTGGCGATGTGGACAGCAGTTGGCAGGGCCTGCGGCGCTTCCGCGATTGGCCGGTGCCGGTGTTGTTCGTCCCCGGCAACCACGAATACGACCGGCGCGATTTCGCGCAGGCGCGTGCGGGCCTGCGGGCTTTGTCCGGTGAGCTGGGCTTCACCTTGCTGGACGACAGCGCCTGCCTGCGCAGCGACGCGCAAGGTCGCCGTGTGCGCTTCCTGGGCAGCACGCGCTGGAGCGACTTTGATGTGTTCGGCGCGGAGCAGCGTGACCGCGCCATGCGGGCGGGCAGCTACTTTCAGCGCGGGATGGCGGCCACCGTGGACGGCGCGCCGTTCGACGCTGCCGCCGTGCGCCAGCAAGCTTTGCAGTGCCGCGCCTGGTTGGCGCAAGAGCTGGCGCTGGGTGAGTGCGGTGCCGAATGGGACGCCACCGTCGTCATCACCCATTTCGCGCCGAGCTTGCGCAGCGCCGATCCGCGCTACGGCAAGCAGCCTGGAACTGCCAGCTTCTGCAATGACGATGAGGCGCTGCTGCCGCTGGCGCGGCTGTGGTTGCACGGGCATTTGCACTGGCAGCAGGATTACCCGTTTGCGCACGCAGCCGGTAGCACCCGCGTGGTCTGCAATGCTCGCGGCCACGGGCGCAAGAACGAGCCGGCCCGGTTTGATCCGCACTGCTTGATCGAGGTGTTCGACGCCGCTGCTTGATGTGGCTCAAGTAACGCCACGGCTCGTGTGCCAGACTGCGTGGGTTGAATGATCAGCCAAGGAGTGCATATGAAGATCCTCGTCGCCGTCGATGGCAGTCCCTACACCAAGCGGATGCTGGCCTATATGGCCGCACATGATGAATGGCTGGGCGATAAGCACCAGTACACGGTGCTGCATGTGGTGCCGGCCATACCGCCGCGCGCAGCGGCAGTGCTCGACAAAGAGTTGCTCAAGAGCTACTACGCCGATGAAGGCGAAAAGGTGCTGAAAACGCTGCGGACGTTTTTCAACAAGCAAAAGATAGCGGCCGAATTCGTCAATAAGCCGGGTTCAGCGGCCGACGTCATCGGCGCTACCGCCGACAAGGGGGACTTTGACCTGCTGATGTTGGGCTCGCATGGTCACGGCTCGATCGGCAACTTGGTGATGGGCTCGGTCGCCACCAAGGTGCTGGCACGCTGCAGCGTGCCGGTCTTGCTGATTCGTTGAACTCGCTCAGCCGCTGCGCTTGGACAGCCAAGCCAGCGGTGATTCGAGCGCGGTTCGGGCGCGTTGCGACTCCAGCTCCGGTTCGGTCACGTGGGCACGGTAGTGATCTTCGCTCGCCAGGCAGGCCTCCATTCCGAAGGCTGTGCCCATATCGGCTGGATCTTGCTCACGGGCCGGCGGTTTGTTGCGGAGGAAGAAGCGCAAAGAAGGAGTGAATCGCATGTCGAACCTCAGTCGGTTGAGCGGGTGTAACGATCAGGGGTGAGCGCCTGAGCTTAAGTTTGCTTTAAAGCCACCTGTAGCGAATCCCCAAAATGGGTGGGATATGCACCATAGTTGGGGAAAAAACACGCTTTTGGTGACCCTGTGAGGTGGGTCGGCGTGTCCGATCTGTACAGCGTGAAAAAAGTCTCGTATCCCCCTTATTAACGATGGTTAAGATTTTTCTCAGCCTTTAAGCTTCGACTTCCGCTGATGCCAAATTCATCACGGACAGCCGATATATGAATGCAGTAGTTTGGAAATGGTTAACGTTGTGCTTGGTCGCCGCCGTAGCAGTCGGTGCGTTCTGGTTGGCCGGTGCGCTGCACGAGCCACCGCGCGGCGCAGGTTTTCAGCTGGCTCTGGCCACGCCCGACGCGGCGCTTGTGCCATTGAGTTTGGCTGCGCCGCAGTCGATCGCAGCGGCCTCGTCGAACGACAGCCAACGGCGTTGACTCGCCGGCAGTCAGCGTTCTATCCCAGCTTCAAGCAGCTGGCACCGCCCCGCCAATCACTTCCGGCGTGAGCGCGGCAATGGCTTGGTAGTGGGTCAGGAAGACCTTGCCGCTGAGGCTGGTCAAGAAATCCGTCCGCTGCAGCTGGTCCATCACCGGTCCTTTCACTTCCGACAGATGCAGCGCAATGCCGGCGTCGTGCAGCCGGTGCTCGATCGCCTCCAAGCTTTCCAGCGCGCTGGCGTCGATGTCGTTGATGGCCGAGCACTGCAGCACTACATGCTGCAAGTGGGGCAGGCCCGACACCGCATCGTTGACCCGGTCTTCCAAGCTGCGGGCGTTGGCAAAGTACAGGCTCTCGTCCACGCGCAGGCTGACCAGCCGCGGGCTCACCTTCACCGCGTGGCGCAGCACGTTGCGGAAGTGTTCCGTGCCCGGCACCAGGCCTACGGTGGCGATATGCGGCCGGCTGGTGCGGAACAGATACAGCGCCAGTGACACGCCCACGCCCACCACCAGTCCGGTCTCGACGCCCAGCGTCAGCGTGGCGAGCAAGGTCGCGACCACGGCGGTGAAGTCCGGTTTCGAGTAGGTCCACGTGCGTTTCAAGATGCTGAAGTCCACCAGCGACAGCACCGCCACGATGATGGTGGCCGACAGCGTGGCTTGCGGCAGGTAGTACAGCGCCGGGGTCAGCAGCAGCGAGGCCAGGGTGATGCCGATGGCCGTGAACACGCCCGCAGCCGGCGTGCGCGCCCCGGCATCGAAGTTGACGACCGAGCGCGCAAAACCTCCGGTCACCGGAAAGCCGCCAGTGAACGCGGCCGACAAGTTGCTGGCACCCAGGGCGACCAGTTCTTGGTCCGGCTCAATGCGCTGGCGCCGCTTGGCGGCCAGCGTTTGCCCCACCGACACCGACTCGACAAAGCCCACCACGCTGATCAGCAGGGCCGGCACGAACAAATCCTTCCACAGTGCCAGATCCCAAACCGGCAGGGTCAGCGGCGGCAGCCCTTGCGGAATCGTGCCGACGATCTTCATGCCCTGCGCTTGCCAGCCCAAGGCCCAGGCCAGCCCGGTGGTCACGGCGATGGCGGCCACTGGCCCGGTCTTGGCGATCACGTCGGCGGCCCTGGCACCGGTGCCCCAGCGGATCAGCAAAGGTTTGAGTCCCTTGCGCACCCAGAACAGGAAGGCGGTGGCGAGCAGGCCAACGAGCAGCGTCAGCAGATGGGTGTTCTGCACCTGTTGGGCCAGTGAAGCCAGCAGCGACACGAGGCTATGGCCTTCGGCCTTCACCCCCATCAGCGTCTTCAACTGGCTGGCAGCGATCAGCAGGCCGGAGGCCGAAATAAAGCCGGAGATGACGGGGTGGCTCAAAAAGCTGGCGAGGAAGCCGAGCCGCAGCAAGCCCATCGCCAGCAGCATCGCGCCGGACAAAAAGGCCAGCGTGATGGCCGCCGCCCAGTAGGCCGGTGACCCGGCCGCCGCGTAATCGCCGATGGCCGCTGCCGTCATCAGTGACACCACGGCCACCGGCCCCACGGCCAGCACGCGGCTGCTGCCGAAGACGGCGTACAGCAACAGCGGAGCGACGCTGGCGTACAGGCCGACCTCGGCCGGCAAGCCGGCCAGCAGCGCATAGGCCAGGCTCTGCGGGATCAGCATGATGGTGACGATCAGGGCCGCCACGCCGTCACCGATGAAGGTCTCGCGGTCGTAGCGCCGACCCCAGTCGAGGATGGGCAAGGACGGCAACCACTGCCGCCTGTTTGTTGTCATTGCCATCAGCCGACCATCTCGGGTTGGGCCAGCCATTCACGGCCCTTCAGCATCGCGTCCCAGTACAGCGGCGGCAGGATGCGCTCCTTCAGGTACCAGGCCAGCGCCGACGGACGGGTGCCGTCGATCAGCCACTTCGGCAAGCTCGGTGCGAGCTTGCCGCCGTAAGTGAACTCGGCCAGCACGATCTTGCCGCGCGCTACCGTCAGCGGGCAGGAGCCGTAGCCGTCGTACTGGGCTTCGCCCTGCAGCACGCCGCGAGTGGCCAGCAGGTTGTGCGCCACCACCGGAGCCTGCTTGCGCGCCGCTGCGGCCGTCTTGGCATTCGGCGTGTTGGCCGCGTCACCCAGGGCAAAGATGTTGGTGAAGGTCTTGTGGCGCAAAGTGGCCATGTCAACGTCGATCCAGCCGGCCGCATCGGCAAGCGGGCTGATGCGCACGAAGTCCGGCGCTTTTTGCGGCGGCACGACATGCAGCAGGTCGAACTCCCGCGTGATCAGCACCTTCGTGCCGTCGGCCTGGGCTTGGCTGAAGACGGCCTTCTTGGCCGGGCCGTCCACCGAGATCAGCGTCTGGCCAAAGTTCAACCCGATGCCGTAAGCCTCGACATATTCCATCAGCGCCGGCACGTAATCGGGCACGCCGAACAAGACCGCACCGGCATTGCAGAACTGGATGTCGACGGCCCTCAGCACGCCGCTGCGGCGCCAGTGGTCGGCCGACAGATACATCGCTTTTTGCGGTGCCCCGGCGCATTTGATCGGCATTGGCGGCTGCGTGAAGATGGCGCGGCCGCGATGCAGTTGCTGCACCAACTGCCAGGTGTAGCTGGCCAGGTCGAAGCGGTAATTGGAGGTGACGCCGTTGCGGCCCAGCGTCTCGGGCAGGCCGTCGATGGCGTGCCAGTCGAGCTTGAGGCCTGGGCAGACCACCAGCTGCTGGTACTTGACGACCCGGCAGCCATCGAGGATGACGGCATTGCGTTCCGGCTCGAAGGCGGCCACGGCCGATTTGATCCAGTGCACGCCGCGCGGCAGCACCGACGCCATCGTGCGCGCCGTGG
>JBIIVZ010000022.1:0-14236 GCA_044339175.1 Roseateles sp. | reverse complement strand
TGCCACCGTCGGCCGCACGCGGGTCGCGACCCGCCCTACGAATGCTGCAGGTATCGCCTGCCTGGATGAAGAAACACCGCCGACAGGCACCTGGAATGCTCTCCGCCCATCACTCAACCGATAACCACGCATGTTCCTCTACCTGCTCAAGCGCTTGCTCTATGCCTTGCCGATTGCGCTCGGCGTCAGCCTGGTGTCTTTCACCCTGGTCTACTTGGCACCGGGCGACCCGCTGAACGCGATTGCGCCGGCTGACGCGCCGGTCGAGGTGATCGAGGCGCTGAAGGTCAGCTACGGCCTCGACCGCCCGCTGCCGGTACGCTACGGCTTGTGGCTGAGCCGGGCGCTGCAGGGCGACCTGGGCACCTCGATTGCCAGCGGCCGCGCAGTGGCCGGCGAGGTGATGAGCGCTGTGTCCAACACCCTCGTGCTGGCGACGGCGGCGGCGGCCATCGGCGTCAGCTTGGGCTGCATTCTGGGCGGGCTGGCCGGCTACCGGGTCGGCAGTTGGGTGGACCGCCTCGCCAGCCTGATCTCGGTGATCGGCGTCAGCGTGCCGCATTACTGGCTGGGCCTGGTGCTCACCATCGTGTTTTCGGTCCGGCTGGGCTGGTTGCCGGCGATGGGCGCGGGCCCGGGCGGCTCCAGCGAATGGGTCTGGGACGCTGAACATCTGCGTTATCTGGTGCTGCCGGCGGCCACGCTGTGCGTGATCCCGATGGGCATCATCACCCGCACCGTGCGGGCGCTGGTGGCCGAAACGCTGAACCAAGAATTCGTCATCGCGCTGCGGGCGCGGGGCTTGTCGGACCGCACTATTTTTCGCCATGTGGCCAAGAACGCCGCGCCCACCGTGCTGGCCGTGGCCGGCTTGCAGGTCGGCTACCTGATGGGCGGCTCCATCCTGGTGGAAACCGTGTTCGCCTGGCCCGGCACCGGCTTCTTGCTGAACACCGCCATCTTCCAGCGCGACATCCCCTTGCTGCAGGGCATTATTTTGGTGCTGTGTCTGTTCTTCGTCGCGCTGAACCTGCTGGTGGACATTGCGCAACCGCTGGTGGACCCGCGCATGGGCCGGGCTTGAAAAACACAATGAACACAACAGTTATTTCCGCTGCGGCGCTGCCCAGCAACGCCCTCAAAAACCCGAGCCCACCGAGCCGCAGCTACTGGCGGCTGGTGGCGCGGCAAATCCTGCGCGACCCGGTCACCGTCATCAGCGCGGGGCTGCTGCTGTTGATCATCGGCGCGGCGGTGTTTGCGCCCTGGTTGGCCCCGGCCGACCCGTACAAGGCCAGCATGCTGCGCCGCTTGTTGCCGATCGGCAGCCCCGGCTTCCCGCTGGGCACCGATGAGCTCGGGCGCGACATGGTGTCGCGGCTGATGTATGGCGGCCGGCTGTCGCTGCTGATGGGCGTGGTGCCGGTGCTGATTGCCTTTTTCGTCGGCACCTCGATCGGCCTGTTGGCCGGTTACGTCGGCGGCCGGCTGAACATGGTCATCATGCGCACGCTCGATGTGTTTTACGCCTTCCCCTCGGTGCTGTTGGCCGTGGCCATCTCGGGCGCGCTGGGTCCGGGCATGAGCAACAGCCTGATCGCGCTGACCCTGGTGTTCGTGCCGCAAGTGGTGCGAGTGGCCGAAAGCGTGACCACGCAGGTGCGCAAGCTCGACTACATCGACGCCGCCCGCCTCAGCGGCGCCGGGCCGCTGTCCATCATCCGCGTGCACTTGCTGGGCAATGTGCTGGGGCCGGTGTTCGTCTACGCCACCGGGCTGATCAGCGTCAGCATGATTTTGGCGTCGGGCCTGTCCTTTTTGGGCCTGGGCGTGAAGCCGCCGGAAGCCGAATGGGGGCTGATGCTCAACACCTTGCGCTCGGCCATCTACCTCAACCCCTGGATTGCGGCGCTGCCGGGCCTGATGATTTTCATCACCTCGATCGCCTTCAACCTGCTGGCCGACGGCGTGCGCTCGGCGATGGAGCTGCGCCGATGAATACCGTTTCTGAAGTCATGAACAACGACAGTACGCTGTCGGCGAGGGGTTCGGCTGACCGGGGCGGGCCGGCACAGCCGCTGCTGATGGTGCGCAATTTGCGCAAATACTTCCCGGTGCGCGGCGGCCTGTTCGCCCGCAACAGCCAGCAGGTGCGCGCGGTGGACGGCGTCAGCTTCAACGTGGCGAAGGGCGAAACGCTGGCCATCGTCGGGGAATCTGGCTGCGGCAAATCGACCACCGCCCGGCTGATCGCCCGCCTGATGGCACCGGACGACGGCGAACTGGTGTTCGATGGCGACGGTGTCGGGCAGTTCGGCGGCATGGCCTTGAAGGAGTTCCGCCGCAACCTGCAAATGGTGTTTCAGGACTCTTATGCGTCGCTGAACCCGCGCATGACGATGCTGGAAACCGTCGCCTACGGCCCGCAGGTGCACGGCGCGTCCAGGGCGCAAGCGCTGGCGCGGGCGGCGGCTCTGCTGGCGCGCGTGGGCCTGGCACCCGAGCAGTTCGGCAGCCGCTACCCGCATGAGCTGTCCGGCGGCCAGCGCCAGCGCGTCAATATCGCCCGCGCGCTGGCCTTCGAGCCGCGCCTGCTGATCCTTGACGAGGCGGTGGCCGCGCTGGACAAATCGGTGCAAGCGCAGGTGCTCAACCTATTGCAGGAGTTAAAAACCGAGCGCCACCTGACCTATCTCTTCATCTCGCACGACCTGCATGTGGTGCATTACCTGGCCGACCGGGTGATGGTGATGTATTTGGGCCAGGTGGTGGAGATTGGCCCGGTCGGGGCGCTGTACACCGCGCCGCGCCACCCGTACACGAAAGCGCTGCTGTCCGCCGTGCCGTCGATGGACCCGGCAAAGCGTACCGAGCGCTCGCCGTTGGCCGGCGACCCGCCCAATCCCATCAACCCGCCGAGCGGTTGCCGCTTCCGCGACCGCTGCCCGCTGGCCCACCCGCGCTGCGCGGCCGAGGTGCCGCTGTTGCGCGAAGCCAGCGACGGCCATTTCTCTGCTTGCCATCTGGAGCACCTGCCATGACTGCCCCCTTGCTTTCGGTGCGCAACTTGAACGTGCAATTCACCGGCCAGCGCAGCGCGCAGCGGCCGGCCCAGGCGCTCAGCGACCTGAGTTTTGACCTCGCCCCCGGCGAAGTGCTGGGTCTGCTGGGCGAATCGGGCTCGGGCAAGAGCGTCACGCTGCGCACCCTGCTGCGCTTGCACGATGCCCGCAGCAGCCTTGTGACGGGCCAGATCACGGTGGCTGGGCAAGACGTGCTGGCGCTCAAAGGTCGCGCGCTGCAGCAGTACCGCAGCGGCGTCGTCGCGATGGTGTTCCAGGAGCCGGGGCTGGCGTTCGACCCGGTCTACACCATCGGCCAGCAAATCATCGAGGTGCTGCAAGCGCATGAAGAGCTGAGTTTTGACGCGGCCCGCCAACGCGCGCTGCAGATGCTGGAGCGGGTGCAGATTCCGCAAGCGCGGCGGCGTTTTGATGCCTATCCGCATGAACTGTCCGGCGGCATGAAGCAGCGCGCCATGATTGCGCTGGCCCTGGCTTGCGGGCCGAAGCTGTTGCTGGCGGACGAGCCGACCACGGCGCTCGACGCCACGGTGCAGATTCAGATCCTGCTGCTGCTGCGCGAGTTGCAGCGCGAAACCGGCATGTCGGTGATCTTTGTCACCCACGACATCGGTGCGGCGGTCGAAGTGGCGGACCGCGTGGCGGTGATGTATGGCGGGCGCATCGTCGAAGAAGTGCCGATTGCGCAGTTGGTCAAAACGCCGCGCCACCCGTACAGCGCCGGCCTGCTGGCGGCCAGCGTCAGCGGCGAGCAGCGGGGCCAGCGCTTGCCGACGATTGCCGGCGCGCCGCCCGACTTGGCGGCCATGCCGGCCGGCTGCGCTTTTGCACCGCGCTGCGAGCGCGCCAGCAGCGTCTGCCAGACGGCGCAGCCGCCGCTGCTGCGCCACGGCCTGCAAGCGCTGGCCTGCTGGCATCCACTGCTGGAGTTGACACAGGAACCAGCAGCGCTCGCCGCCTGAGCAACAGCATGAGCAGCAGCAACAGCACTAGCACCCCAACGGCCAACGAACCGCCGACCCGCGTGCGCGGCCGCCTGGCCGACGACATCGGCCGCCAACTGGCCGACGAAATCATCCTGGGCCACTTTGCGCCCGGTGCCCGGCTCGACGAGGTGATGCTGGCCGAGCGCTTCAAGGTGTCGCGCACACCGGTGCGCGAAGCGCTCAAGCAGTTGGCCGTCACCGGCCTGATCGACTACCGGCCGAACCGTGGCGCGGTGGTGGCCCAGTTGGGCGATGCGCAATTGGACGCGATGTTCGAGGCCATTGGCGAAATGGAAGCCGCCTGCGCCCGCCACGCCGCGCTGCGCATGACCGACCCCGAGCGGGCCGAGCTGCGCCGCCTGCACGCCAAGGGCCGCGAGGCGATGCAGGCCCGCGACCTGGACCGCTACGACGCGCTGAACCGCGAGCTGCACCTGCTGATCCTGCAAGGCGCGCACAACCCGGTGCTGGCGGACCTGGCCATCACCTTGCGCCAGCGCGTCGCCCCGTTCCGGCGCACCCAGTTCCGCCAGTTGGAGCGGATGGGCGAATCGTTCGCCGAGCACCAGATCCTGGTCGAAGCGATCCTCGCGCATGATGCGCTCGCTGCCCACCGCGAGATGCGCAACCACCTGCTGTCGGCGCGCGGTGCGACCGGTCGGCAGACCGCCTGGGCGGCTCAGCCGGCCGCAACCCAATCCTCCGCAGCACTTCTTTCAAACGCGTCCCCTACCGAAGCTCCCCAGCAATGATCAAGCCCATACTCGGCCGCCGCGGTGCGGTCGTCTCGCCCCATTCACTGGCCTCGCAAGCGGGCCTGGACATCTTGCGCGACGGCGGCAATGCGATTGAGGCAACGATTGCCGTCGCCGCCACGCTGGCCGTCGTCTACCCCCACATGACCGGCATCGGCGGCGACGGCTTCTGGCTCTTGCGTACGCCCGGCCAGCCGGTGCAGTCGATCGACGCTTGCGGCCGCACTGGCTCCCAAGTGCACGCCGGGCTGTATGGCGACGCCGCCAGCATCCCGTGGCGCGGGCCGCTCGCGGCCAACACCGTGGCCGGCACGGTGTCCGGCTGGGCCACCGCCTGGCAGCACAGCCGCGATGCCTGGGGCGGCCGCTTGCCGTTCGCCCGCCTGCTGGAATCGGCCATCACTTATGCCCGCGACGGCTTCCCGGTCACCGGCAGCCAACAGCAGAACACCGAAGCCAAGCTGGCCGAGCTGCAGCACCAGCCGGGCTTTGCCGCCGCCTTTTTGCAAGACGGCCAGGTACCGGTCTACGGCAGCCGCCACCGCTTCCCCGCACTGGCCGCCACCTTGCAGCAGATGGCGCATGCCGGGCCGGACGACTTCTATCGCGGCGCTTTGGCCGAGCAAATTGCCGCCGACTTGGCCCGCGTGGGCAGCCCCGTCAACGCCGCTGACTTGGCCGCCCAGCACGCCACGCTGCAAGCGCCGCTGAGCTTGCGCGTGCGCGGTGCCCAGCTCTACAACCAGGCCCCACCGACGCAGGGTGTGGCGTCGCTGCTGATCCTGGGCCTGTTCGACCGCTTGCGCCAGCCGGGCTGGTCGCCGGACAACCTGCCAGGCATTCACGCCTTGATCGAAGCCACCAAGCAAGCGTTCATCCTGCGCGACCGCCATGTCACCGACCCGCGCCTGATGCAGGTCGATCCGCAGTCGCTGCTGAGTGAAGCCTCGCTGGAACAGCTGGCCGGCCAAGTGCCGCTGGACCGCGCCAGCCCCTGGCCCGCCCCGGTCAGCGACGGCGACACCACCTGGATCGGCGTCGTCGACGAGCAAGGCCGCGCGGTCAGCATGATCCAGAGCATCTATTTCGAGTTCGGCAGCGGCGTGGTGCTGCCCTCGACCGGCATCAACTGGCAAAACCGGGGCTGCTCGTTCGACCTGCGGCCCGGCCGGCTGCGCAGCTTGGCCCCCGGCGTCAAGCCCTTCCACACGCTGAACCCGGCGCTGGCCGAGCTGGACGACGGCCGCCTGCTGGTCTACGGCACGATGGGCGGCGAGGGCCAGCCGCAAACGCAGGCGGCCGTGTTTGCCCGCACCGTCTGGGGCGGCCACAACGTCCGCTCGGCCATTGCCGCACCGCGCTGGCTGCTCGGCCGCACCTGGGCCGAACCGAGCACGACGTTGAAGGTGGAGGCGCGCTTCCCGGCCGACGTCATCGACGGCTTGCGAGCCCTCGGCCACCCGGTCGAAGTGGTGGCGGACTTTGACGAACGGATGGGCCACGCCGGTGCGCTGCTGCTGCATCCGGCCGGCTGGATCGAGGGCGGCGAAGACCCGCGCAGCGACGGCAGCGTGGCGGCTTGGTAGAAAATTCCCACTGCAATGACCCAGCCACGTAGGGAAGGTCAAGACCCGCGAGCGATTCCGGCAGCCACGTAGGGCGGGTCAAGACCCGCGAGCGATGCCGGCAGGGGCAGCGAAGTGCCGACAGGGGCAGGTTTGGCGCAACACCGGTGTGACAGCCGGCCAGACGCGGGTCGCGACCCGCCCTACAAATCCGCCAACGCCGGGCGCCCCGAACAATCAAAAGCAAGGACGCAAATAGATGCGCTATTTCAAATTCGACTGGTTCATGAAGGGCATGCTGATTGCGGTGGCGCTGGGCTTTGCTTGGCCGGCACCCGGTGCGCATGGCGGGTTTTTGCAGCCGGAATGGCTGAACCGCATCGGCGTGGCGCTGGTGTTTTTCTTGAACGGCCTGGGCCTGAGCTTGGCGGCGATGCGCGACGGTGCGCTGCGCTGGCGCGCCCATCTGCTGATCCAGCTGAGCACCTTTTTGCTGTTCCCGCTGCTCGGCGTGGCGCTGCTGGCGCTGACCCGCAACTGGCTCAGCCCGGAGCTGCAGATCGGCTTCTTCTACCTGTGCGCGCTGCCGTCCACCGTGTCCTCGTCGGTGGCTCTGACGGTGGCGGCGCGCGGCAATGTGCCGGTGGCCGTCTTCAACGCCACGCTGTCCAGCCTGATCGGCGTCATCATCACGCCGCTGTGGATGGCCTGGATGCTGGGCAAGACCGGTGTGCAATTCCCCATCGCCCCGGTCATTCAGGACTTGTTGATCTGGGTGCTGCTGCCGCTGGTGCTGGGGCAGTTTGCGCGCGGCTGGCTGGGTGCTTGGGCGGGTCGGCACAGTCGGGTGATCCAGAAGGTCGACCGCAGCACCATTCTGCTGTTGATCTACACCTCGTTTGCCGACTCGGTGCAGCAAGGCATCTGGTCACGCTACGGCTGGCTGGCGGTGGCCGAAACGCTGTTGGGCACCGCCCTGCTGTTCGCGCTGGTGCTGGGGCTGGTCAGCCTGCTGGCGCGCTGGACCGGGCTGGCCCTGCCCGAGCGCATCGCGGTGGTCTTTTGCGGCTCGAAAAAGACGCTGGCCGCCGGCATTCCGATGGCGCACCTGATCTTTGGGGCCAACCCGGCGCTGGGCCTGATCCTGATGCCGCTGATGATTTACCACCCGCTGCAACTTGCCATCGGCGGTGTGCTGGCGCAGCGCTGGGCCGAGCGGGACGCGGCAGCAGCAACAGCAGCAGCAGCAGCGCTGCAAGGAGCGGACTGAGCGGGTGAGAACTTCAAAGCAGCGTCAAACAGCGCCGCTGCACATCCATGCGGGCCGCCAGGCCCAACGGCAGCGGCCGGTTCGGCCGGCCGTGGCCGCTGGGCCAGCCGGCCAAGATCGGTTTGCCCAGGCGCTGCAGATAGTCGGCCAGCACCGCGTCGGCGGCTTCAGCGCCGGTAAAACTGCCGAGCAAAAACCCGGCCGCAGCGTCCAGCACACCGGCCTGACGCAGCTGCGCCAGCAACCGGTCCACCCGGTAAGGCTCCTCGCCAATGTCCTCCAGAAACAGCAGGGCACCGGTGCAGTCAGGCAGCGAGGGCGTGCCGAGCAGCGCGGTAAACACGGCCAGATTGCCGCCGATCAAACGCCCACTGGCCAGCTCACCCTGATCCAGCGGGTGAGCTGGCAGTGACGAAGCAGAGCCCGACAGCACGTCACCGGCCCACAGGCCACGGTGCAGCAGCTCGAACAGCGCTTGCGCATCGGCACCCGAGTCCGCGTGAAGCAGGTCGGAGGTCGGCATCGGCGCATGCAGGCCGACCAAGCCGAGCGAGGCGCGCAGGCCGTGCAGCGTGGTGATGTCGCTGTAGCCGATCAACAGCTTGGGGTGGCGGCGCAGCAGCTCGGTGTCGATGCGGCCCAGCAGGCGCTGGCAGCCATAGCCGCCGCGCAGGCACAGCACGGCAGCCACGGCAGGGTCGGCAAAGGCGGCATGCAGATCGGCCAGGCGCTGGGCGTCGGACGCGGCCAAGAAGCCCAGCGCTGTCGGGCCGGCACAGCCCGGGAATAGCTTGGCCTTGAAACCATGCGCTTCGAGCAGCGCCGGCACCCGTTCGAGTTGACCCACTTGGGGCGGGCCGGCCGGGGCGATGACGGCCAGCGTGGCACCTTGCGGCAGCGGTCGAATCAGTGGCAATTCAGTCTCCCAATTGCTGACGCAAAAAGTCATCGATCGCGGCCCCCAGCGCCGGCAAGCGCCAGGTGGTGGACAGGCCGGGATCGGGGGCGTAGCGGCTGCCCAGATTGCTGGTCAGCGCGATCAGGTAATGGCGCCGCTCGGGTTGGCTGCCGGTGCTGACGCCGTTGACGATGCCGGCATCGGCGCTGTAGTTCTCGGTGTTGCCGGTCTTGTGGGCAAACACCAGGCCCTGGCGGGTGAAGCGGCGCAGATCACCGGGGAACGCGGTGTTGCCGACTTGGGCGGAGCCGTCCGCCAGCAGCCAGCGGGCGGCTAAGCGCGCGGGCAAACCGGCCACCCAGCCGGTCCGGCCGGCCAGCAGGCTGCTGGACAGAATCTCGTGCAGACCTTGCTCGCGCAGGCAATGCAAGACCTGGCAGCGGCTGGCGTCGCTCAAGGTCGGCGCGGCTGACCCCGCCAACCAGGGCGGCGGCGGCGCTTGCGGGTCCAGCCACCAGAGCAGGCGCAGCGTGTCCCAGGCGGTCATCTGCAACTGGCCAACGCCGGCACCAGCCGCATTGCCCCAGCCGCCGTCGGCCTGCGTGTTGGCAAAGCGCAGGCCGGGCAGGCCCAGCGCCAGGAACAGCTCGTGCAACTCGTTGTGGACCTCGACACCGGCCGCACGGCGGATGGCACCGATGACATGCAAATGGGCCACCAGCGCCGAGGTCGCCTCGTTGCTGCTGACCGTGATCATGTCGAAGGCCCAATCGGCCAGCGGGCGCTGCCGGCCGGCAAAGGGAATCGGCTGCTCCCAGCTTGTGCGGCCCAGGTCCACCAGCCAGGCCAGCCCCACCAGCACCATCAGCTTCAGCAGGGACGCCGGGTAAGGCGATACAAAACGCCTGGGGCCGTGGCCAGTCAAGGGCTGCCAACGGATGCTCTGCCAGTCGCTGCCGGGCAGCCAGGCGATCGAGTTGCCGGCACCGTCTTGGGCGTCGGCCAGAAAGGCAATATCGCGCACCGGGCCGGCGTCGGCACCGATGTCCGCCACCCAGCCCTGTGGATGCTCGCGCGAGAACAGCACGTTGGCGAAACAAGCGGTGGCCGTGGCAGTGGAGGTAGAGGCGGCCGGGAAAGCCGCCACCGCCAGATCGATGCTCGGGTGCAGGCCCACCGCCGCGCCGCCTTGCCGCGCGTCGGCGGTCTGCTCGAAGCGCTGCGCGCGCACGGCGGCGAGCAGCGCCTGGGCGAGGTCAGCGGAGGTCAATGCCGGCCCAAGTGCAAACCGTCCAGTGGTACCGGGCTGCGGCGGCCGCAGACCAGCTCGGCCACGATGTCGGCCGTGCCAAAGGAGAAGGTGAAGCCGAGTGCGCCATGGCCGACATTGAGCCACACATTGCGCACGCCGCAAGCGCCCAGAATCGGCGCGCCGCTGGGCGTGGCCGGGCGCAAGCCGGCCCATTCGCTGGCGTGCTCGAACGCGGCGGCACGCGGGAAGGTCGCCTGCACGTTGCGCCGCAGCGAGGCCATGCGGGAGGGGTCGATGCGGTGATCCACACCGACCAGATCGACCATCGCGGCGACACGCAAATGCGCGCCGATGCGGGCGTAGACGACCTTTTTCTCGAAATCGGTGACGCTGACCACCGGCGGCTGGTGGTCCGGGCCGATCGGGGCAGTCAGGCTGTAGCCTTTGAGCGGGTAGAGCGGCAAGTCCAGCCCCAGGGTCTGCGCCAGCTGGCGACTTTGCAGACCGGCGGCGATGACGAAATCATCGGCGGCGATCTCGCCGCCGTCGGTCTTCAGCGCCACCGCCTGGCCAGCGCGCTGCGTGAAGCCCAGCGCGCTGGCGTTGACGAAGCCACGGAAATTGCCGTGTGACTTGAGCCGCACGGCCAGCAGCTCGCAGAGCTTGTGACAGTCGGCCACCGCTTCACCGGCGGTGAAGATACCGCCCGCCAACAGGGCCGGGCTGGCGGCCAGCGCCGGTTCCAGCGCCACGCATTCGGCGGCGGACAAGGCTTGCTCCGGCCCGCTGGCATCACCCGGCTTGCCACCGGCTTTCAACTTGGCCGCCACCCGCATGAATTCGGCCGGCTTGCGGTAGACCACCAGCTTGCCCGGTGCCCGCAAACTGACGCATTCGAGCCGAGCCGAGGCGTGCAAACGCGCGAACGCCGCTTGGCTGTAGGCACCCAGGGCCAGCAGCCGCGCGGTGGTGAGGCGGTTGACCGGCCCACGGCAAGCGCGCAGGAAGGCCAACAGCCACGACCATTGCTGGCCACTCGCTTCGGGCTTGAAGCGCAGCGGGCCGTCGGGGTCGAGCAACCAGCGCAGCGCCTTCAGCGGCACGCCTTGATCGGCCAGCGGCGACACGTAGCGGTAACTCAACTGCCCACCATTAGCCCGGCTGGCGCCGTTTGCCACCTCACGCTCACGCTCCACCAGCGTGACCGCGCAGCCGCGCTCGGCCAAGGCCCAAGCGGTCGTCAAGCCGACGACACCGCCACCAATCACCACACAATGCTTCATCCGTTACGCCACTGAAACCATGGCTTGCAGGGTAGGCAAGAAGCGCCGCACAAGCCAATGAAAGGCGCTGGGGCCCCCATAACCTTGCCGCATGGATCTGAAGAAAAAAAACAACTTCAGCCGAATTCAGCCTCGTAGGGCGGGTCAAGACCCGCGGGCTTTTTCGGCATGGGCAGTGAAGTGCCAACAAGAGCAGGCTTGGCGCAGCACGGGCGCCACAGTCGGCCGCACGCGGGTCACGACCCGCCCTACAACACGGGTGCCACCAAGGCCTAAATTGCTTGCTGGCGTTTACGCCACAAAGCGCGCCACAAAAGCCAGCACCTGCGCCACCAGCGGGGCGGTGCTGTTGGGGGCCAGCAGGTCACCGGCCAAGACATGCTGGCCGACGCTGTCGCTGTCGTTCACCTCGATCAACTGCTTGTGCTGGCTGCCCAGGCGGGCGAACGCGGCACGCACTTGGCGGACGTTGATGGTGCGGTCACGCGGCGAGTAAAACACCTGCACCGGCGCGCGGATGTCCTCCAGCGCACTGGCGCGCACCTGCCGCACCAGCGCCATCATCGGGAACAGCGCTGCGCTCGGGTATTCATGCGTCCAGAACGGTGCCGTTTGCGGGCTGCTGGGCGCCGAGCGCCGCATGCCGCCGGTGGCCACAAGCACCAGCCAGCGGCCCCAGGCCCAGTTCATCAAGGCGGCCCAGGGGTCTTTAGGGCCGAAGTTGGGCGACAACAACACCCAAGCCGCCACGCCCTGCCCTGCAGCCTGCTGCGCGGCCCAAGCGGCCAGCGTGGCCCCGGTGGAGGCCGCAATCACCAGCACGCGCTCACCCAGCCGCTGGCCTATCGCCAAGGCCTCCAACGCATCGGCCTGCCACTGCGCCACCGTCATGCCGGCCATGGCGGCACCGGGCCGGCCGTGGCCGGCCAGGCGGGTATAAAAACAATGGCCGCCCAAGGCCTGCGCCACCCGCTCGGGCAGCGGTGCGATTTCTTGCCGGGTGGCGGTGAAACCGTGCAGATAGATCACCGCCCAGGGTGCTCGCACATGGCCGAGCGGCCCCCAGACGATGTGCTTTTCGGTGCCGGGCGTGACATCGCCAAAGCGCGCTTCGGCGGCCGCCAGCTCGGCGTCAAGTTGCTTCAAATCGAGCTCGCCAAGGCCGTTCCGTCAATTTAGTTCAGTACGGCGGCGATAGCTGCGGCTGCCGCCTCCACATTCTTGCTGTTCAGCCCGGCCACGCACATGCGGCCGGAGCGCAGCAGGTAGACGGCGAACTCGTCCTTCAGGCGGTCCACCTGCTCGGGACTCAGGCCGGTGTAGCTGAACATGCCGCGCTGGGTCAGAAAATAGTCGAAATCGTGTTGTGGCAGCTTCGCCGAAAGCACCGTATGCAGGCTGTTACGCATCGCGTGGATGCGCTCGCGCATGCCCATCACCTCGAACTCCCACTGCGAGCGCAGGGCCGGGTCGGTCAGCACGCGGGCGACGATCTGCCCGCCATGCAGCGGCGGGTTCGAGTAGTTGCGGCGGATCAGAAACTTCATCTGACCCAGCACATTGACCGCCTGCGCCGCGTCCGGGCAGACGACCGACAGCGCACCGCAGCGCTCGCCGTACAAGCTCATGCTCTTGGAAAAGCTGTTGGCCACGAAGAAGCTCAAGCCGGCGTCGGCCATCGCACGGACGGCAAAGGCATCTTCTTCAATGCCGTCGCCATAGCCTTGGTAGGCCAGGTCCAGAAACGGCAGCAACTCGCCCGCCATCAACACCGGGATCAACTCGTCCCACTGCATCGGCGTCAGGTCGACGCCGGTCGGGTTGTGGCAGCAGGCATGCAGCAGCACGACACTTTTCGGCGGCAACTGCGAAATGGCGGCCAGCATGTCGGCAAACCGCACGCCGCCGGTCTTGGCGTCGTAGTAAGGGTAGGTCTTGACCTCGATGCCGGAGCCTTCAAACACCGCGCGGTGGTTGTCCCAGGTCGGGTCGGACACGTAAACGGCGCTGTCAGGGAAATAGCGCTTGATGAAGTCTGCCCCCACCTTCAGGCCGCCGCTGCTGCCCACGCTCTGGATCGTCACCGTGCGCTCGCGCACCGGGTTGTCCTCGCCAAACAGCAGCGCCTGCACGGCGGAGCGGAAATTGGCCGCGCCTTCCATCGGCAAATAGGGCCGGGCACCGGCCTCGGCCACCACGGCCAGCTCGGCCTTGCGGACCGAGTCCAGCATCGGGATGCGGCCGTCGTCATCAAAATAGATGCCGATCGACAGATTGATCTTGCCCGGCCGCTCGTCTTTTTGAAACGCCTCGTTGAGGCTCAGGATCGGGTCGCCCGCGTAGGCGTCAACGTGATGGAACATGAGAGAACTCCGGGCTAAGCGTGGATTTTGATTATCAGCTGCGCTGCAGCAGCATGGCGTCGCCGTAGCTGAAGAAGCGATAGTGCGACGTGATTGCGTGGGCGTACAGCGCCATCAGGTGCTGATGGCCGGCAAAGGCGCTGACCAACATCATCAGGGTGCTTTTGGGCAGATGGAAGTTGGTCACCAGCGTATCGACGACGCGGAACTGGAAGCCCGGCGTGATGAAGATGGCGGTTTCGCGCGCACCGGCTTGCAACACGCCTCCCACTGCAGCGGACTCCAGCGCCCGCAGCGTGGTGGTGCCCACCGCCACCACGCGCCCGCCACGCGCCTTGCAGGCCGCAATCGCGTCGACCGTGGCGGCGCTGACCTCGAACCATTCGCTGTGCATCTTGTGGTCGGCCAGTTGCTCGACCCGCACCGGCTGAAAAGTGCCCGCGCCGACATGCAAAGTGATGTGGGCGCTGGCAACGCCGCGCTCGGCCAAGCGGGCCAGCAAGGCTTCGTCGAAATGCAGCGCGGCGGTGGGCGCGGCCACGGCACCCGGCTCGCGCGCAAACACGGTCTGGTAGCGGCGCACGTCGTCGCTGTCGTCGGCATGCTCGATATAGGGCGGCAGCGGCACATGGCCATGCACCTCAAGCAGCGCAAAAGGGTCGCTGGGGAAGCGCAGATGGAACATGCCGCCGTCCGGCCCGCAGCGGCCCAGCACCTGGGCGTCGAAGGCGTTGTTGAAGCGTACCCAGGAGCCGGGCTTGGGGGACTTGCTCGCCCGCAT
>JBIIVZ010000266.1:0-4196 GCA_044339175.1 Roseateles sp. | reverse complement strand
GCTTCAGGTCGACGAAAACCGGTTGCGCCTTCAGGCGGTTGTCCCGGTAAGCGCCGTCGCCGTGGGCCGCATTGGCCAGCACCGCATGCAGATTCTCGAAATCCCAGTAAATCGCCACCTTGGTGGAGTCGTTTCTATTTGAAGTGAACGGAAGCATTTTTAGATAAGGCCTGCGGAGGAGCTGGCGAGTGGACGTGGCGGGAGGGATTGCTGATGCCAGCGCTGCGGAATGCCAGGGCAAAACAGGGCTGAACAAAGCAAAGGGCTGAGCTTAACTTGCCAAGGTCCCGGCCTGGTATTCCTCACATCCCAAGACCTGACGGCTTGGAGAGTTTTGCGTCCTTATACGAAAAATCGAATAACTTATCTACGATTTTATCGTTTGCCGGCATATGAAGACTGATTACAGTCCGATCTTCGCGGTGGTTGTGATGACCACCGCACTTTGCGGGAGCACATTTGGACTGGATAGCGATTGCAAGCGGTTTTGGTGTCGGCACCATCGTCGGGATCACCGGCGTCGGTGGCGGTTCGCTGATGACGCCGCTGCTGCTGTCGGTGTTCAAGCTGAACCCGGCCGTGGCCATCGGCACCGACCTGTGGTTTGCCGCCATCACCAAGATGTCCGGCTCGGTCGCCCATGCACGCCACGGTCATGTGAAGTGGGGCATCACCCGCTTGCTGCTGACCGGCAGCATCCCGTCCTCGTTAGCTGTGGTGGCGCTGATGCATTTCACCGGCATCACCAAGGGCTGGGCCAGCGCCCTGACCTTTTCGCTCGGCATCGCGCTGTTGCTGACCGCCGCCGTCGTTGCCTTCAAACAGTTCTGGCTGAAGGTCGGCCTGAAGCTGGAGACCTACATCACCGAGGCCCGCAAGCCGGCCTTCACGATTGCCGCCGGCGCGCTGCTTGGGGTGCTGGTGTCGCTGTCGTCGATCGGGGCCGGTGCCATCGGGGCCACCTTGATCCTGTTGATCTACCCCCGGCTTGAAGCGCGCTACATCGTCGGCAGCGACATTGCCCACGCGGTACCGCTGACGCTGGTGGCCGGCATTGGCCACGCCACGCTGGGCAACGTCGATTGGATGTTGCTGCTGCCGCTGCTGATGGGCTCCGTGCCCGGCATTTGGCTGGGCGCCCAATTGACCCGCCGCCTGCCCGACGGCGTCGTGCGCGCGCTGCTCTGCGGCTCGCTTCTCTTAGCTGGCTGGAAAGTCATCCAATAATATTTATCCCCTATGTATTCATATACCGACTTCGACCGCCAATTCGTCCACGCCCGTGCGGCGCAATTCCGTGACCAGCTGGAGCGCAATCTGGCCGGCACCTTGACCGAGGAAGAGTTCCGCCCGCTGCGGCTGCAAAACGGCTGGTACGTGCAACGCCATGCGCCGATGTTGCGCGTGGCCGTGCCTTACGGTGCGCTGAGCAGCCGGCAACTGCGCACGATGGCCGCCATCGCACGCGAGTTCGACCGCGGTTACGCGCACTTTTCAACCCGCCAGAACCTGCAATTCAACTGGATTCCGCTGGTACAGGCCGCCGACGTGATGGACCGCCTGGCCGCAGTTGACCTGCACGGCATCCAGACCAGCGGCAACTGCATCCGCAACACCACCAGCGACGCTTTTGCCGGCGTGGCCACAGACGAAATCGTCGACCCCCGCCCCTACGCCGAAGTGCTGCGCCAATGGACGACGCTGCACCCGGAGTTCGCCTTCCTGCCGCGCAAGTTCAAGATCGCCATCTCCGGCGCACTGGAAGACCGGGCCGCCATCGCCTGGCACGACATCGGCCTGCAATTGCTGAAAAACGAGGCCGGCGAGATCGGCTTCAAGGTGCTGGTCGGCGGCGGCATGGGCCGCACGCCGGTGATCGGCCAAGTGATCAATGAGTTTTTGCCGTGGCAGCAGATCCTCGTCTACATCGAAGCGATCGTGCGCGTCTACAACCGCTACGGCCGCCGCGACAACGCCTACAAGGCCCGCATCAAGATTCTGGTCAAGGCCGAAGGGCAGAAGTTCTTTGACGCCGTGGCGACCGAGTTCCAGCAAATCCTGGAACACGACGTCGACGGCCGCGAGCACATCATTCCGCAAGCCGAGCTGGACCGCGTGGCCGCCTGCTTCCGCGCCCCGGCCGAGGCCAAAGCGGTGCCCGCCATCGACCTCTTCGCCGGTGTCGAGGCCGGCCCGTACAAGCGCTGGCTGGAGCGCAATCTGCACCCGCACGCGGTCAGCGGCTATCGCGCGGTGACCCTGTCGCTGAAGCGCAGCGGCATCGCACCGGGCGACGCGACCGACGCGCAAATGGAAGCCGCCGCCGACCTGGCCGACCGTTTCAGCGCCGGCGAGTTGCGCGTCAGCCATGACCAGAATCTGGTGCTGGCCTGGGTCAAGGAAACCGATCTGCCGGCGCTGTTTGAGGCGGCTCGCAGCAACGGCTTTGCGACGCCCAATATCGGCCTGCTGACCGACATGATTGCCTGCCCGGGCGGCGACTTCTGCGCACTGGCGAACGCCCGCTCGATTCCCGTGGCACAAGCGATCACCGAGCGCTTTGAAGACCTCGACGAGCTCTACGACATCGGCGACATCGACCTGCACATCAGCGGCTGCATCAACAGCTGTGGCCACCACCACAGCGGCCACATCGGCATCCTCGGCGTCGACAAGGACGGCAAGGAGTGGTATCAGGTCTCGCTGGGCGGCTCGGACGGTGCCACGCTGTCGGGCAGCGCACAGGCCGGCCGCGTCATCGGCCCCTCGTTCGCCGCCGACGAAGTGCCGGACGTGATCGAGTCGGTGGTGAAGACCTATCGGAGTGAGCGCCAGCCGCAAGAAACCTTCATCGACACCGTGCGCCGCATCGGCATTGAGCCGTTCAAGGCCCCGGCCAACGCCGTGCGCACCCTGACCGGCGCCGCTGCGGCCAACACCGCAGCCAGCCATTGAGAACGCTATGAAATTCATCGACATCCATCACCACCAATGGCACCACGTGGTCGGCGAAGACGGCCCCATGCCCTGCCCCGACCCCGCCAAGAACTGCCTGCTGTCGCTGGAGCAATGGCATGCGGTGCGCGACCATTGGCCGGTTGGCCTGGCCACTGCCGTCGAGCTGCCGAACGACTTTGACATCGAAGGCCTGGCCGCCGACCTGCCGCGCTTGGACATGATTGCGCTGAGCTTCCCGAAATGGGTGGACGGCCGCGCCTACACGCAGGCTAGGCTGCTGCGCTCGCGCTACCGCTTTGCCGGCGAGATCCGCGCCACCGGCGAGGTGGTGGTCGACATGCTGCCGCTGCTGGCGCGCTGCGGTTTCGATGCGGTGCAGTTGCGCGCCGACCAAAGCCGAGCCGCTGCCGAGCGTGCGCTGAGCTTCTTCCCCGCCCATTACCAGGGCGATGTGGACGCAACCCAGCCGGTCTTCGCACGGGATGCAGCATGAGCGGCGAAGTCTCATCCCTGCCCGCCGCATCGCCGCTGTCCTCACAACTGTCAGCCCTGCCCGGCGCGCCCAGCAGCTCCGCGATCAGCCTTTATGCCCGCGCCACCGAAGGCTTTGACGCCCGCGTGGCCGAAACCTTGGCCTTGCTGCAAGCGGCGGTGGCCGAGCATGGCGACGGCCTGCTGCAGTCCAGCAGCCTCGGCGCAGAAGACATGGTGATCACCGACCTGATCGCCCGCCACCAACTGCCGATCGCGATTGCCACGCTGGAGACCGGCCGCTTGCACGCCGAAACGCTGGCTCTGCTGCCGCAAATCAAGCAGCACTATGGCTTGGAGGTCCAGACCTTCAGCCCGTTGGCCGAGACGGTCATCAGCCTGGTGCGCTTGCGCGGCGAAAGCTCGATGTACGAGAGCCTGGCGCTGCGCAAGGAATGCTGCGGCATCCGCAAGCTGGAGCCGCTGGGCCGCATGTTGGCCGGCCGGACCGCCTGGATCACCGGCCTGCGCCGTGAACAATCCGACAACCGTGCCGATGTGCCGTTCACCGAACCCGACGCGCAGGGTCGCCAAAAGATCAACGCGCTGGCGGCCTGGAGCTGGGCCGATGTCTGGCATTACCTCGACACCTTCAAGGTGCCCTACAACGCTCTGCATGACCAGTTCATGCCCAGCATTGGCTGCGCGCCCTGCACCCGCGCGATCTCGGTCGGCGAAGAATTCCGCTCGGGCCGCTGGTGGTGGGA
>JBIIVZ010000265.1:0-4203 GCA_044339175.1 Roseateles sp. | reverse complement strand
CCCAATGTCTGGGCGGTAGGCGACGTGGTGCGCGGCCCGATGCTGGCGCACAAGGCCGAGGAAGAAGGCGTGGCCGTGGCCGAGCGGATCGCCGGTCAGCACGGCCACGTCAACTTCAACACCATCCCTTGGGTGATCTACACCAGCCCGGAAATCGCCTGGGTTGGCCGCACCGAGCAGCAACTGAAGGCGGACGGCGTGGCCTACAAGGCGGGGCAGTTCCCCTTCTTGGCCAACGGCCGCGCGCGCGCGCTGGGCGACACCAACGGCTTCGTCAAGTTCTTGGCCGATGCCAAGACCGACGAGATCCTCGGCGTGCACATCATCGGCCCGATGGCGTCCGAGCTGATCGCCGAGGCTGTGGTGGCGATGGAGTTCAAGGCGTCGGCCGAAGACATCGCGCGCATCTGCCACGCGCACCCGAGCTTGAGCGAAGCGACCAAGGAAGCCGCGCTGGCCGTTGACAAGCGCACGTTGAACTTTTAAGTTCAACCGAGTCAGCAAGTGACACAGAGGGGCGGCGCATGTCGCCCCTTGTTTATTGGACTTTCGAATGCCATCAGTCACCGAGCTGTATCAGCAAACTCTGGCCGAGCGGGGCTATACCGCCGACCCGGCGCAACTGCGTGCCGTTGCAGCGCTGCAGCGTTGCCAGGACGAGTGGGCGGATTACAAAGCGCGGCGCTCGAATGCGGTGACCAAAATGTTGCGCCGCCCGCCGTTGCCGCGCGGTGTCTATATGTTTGGCGGCGTTGGCCGGGGCAAGAGCTTTTTGATGGACTGCTTCTATCAAGCCGTGCCGCTGAAGCGTAAGACTCGGCTGCATTTCCATGAGTTCATGCGCGAAGTGCACCGCGAACTGCTCGACCTGAAAGGCATTGCCGACCCGCTCGACGAGTTGGGCAAGCGCATTGCCAAACGGTTCCGCTTGATCTGCTTCGACGAATTTCACGTCTCCGACGTGACCGACGCGATGATTTTGTACCGACTGCTGGACGCCTTGTTCAAGAATCGCGTCAGCATCATCACCACCTCCAACTTCCATCCGGACGGCCTGTACCCGAACGGCCTGCACCGTGACCGCGTCTTGCCCGCGATCGAGTTGCTGAAGGCCAATCTGGAGGTGATCAATGTGGACAACGGGCAGGACTACCGCAGCCAGACGCTGGCTCAAGTCGAGTTCTATCACCACCCGCTCAATGAGGCGGCCGAGCAATCGCTGAAAACGGCTTTCGAGTCGCTGGCCGAAGCGCGGGATGAAGACCCGTGTCTGCAGATCGAGCATCGGCAGATTCTCTCGAAACGGCGTGCCGGCGGCGTGGTCTGGTTTGACTTCGCTACCTTGTGCGGCGGGCCACGCTCGCAGAACGATTACCTGGAGTTGGCCACGCAGTTCCACACGGTGCTGCTCTCCAATGTGCCGGAGATGCCGCCGCGCTTGGCCAGCGAGGCGCGCCGCTTCACTTGGTTGGTCGATGTTTTGTACGACCGCCGCGTCAAATTGTTGATTTCCGCCGCAGTGCCTGCCGCCGCGCTCTACCTTGAGGGGCCGATGGCGAATGAGTTCCCGCGCACCGTTTCACGCTTGGCCGAGATGCAATCGGCCGAATACCTCGCCCAAGCGCGGCGCGAAGTCGATACCTCGTTGACCTGAAGGCTTCCCCGAGGGTTAGAGGTTTTGCAGCGAGCAGTCGTCAGGTAGGTGAGGATTCCGAGCGCCCGGCCAACGACGCATGGCGGCTGCGCAGTAAAAAGCTCTTACCCTCAGTCCAGTGCCTGGATATTCACAATCGCCAGTGACAGGTTGTCGCCGCCTTTTTGGGCGCGCATGCGCGCTTTGTTGATCAGCAGTGCGGCTGCTTCGCGGGCCGGCAGCGCGTTCAAGACGGTGCCTATCTCGCCCGGAGTGAAGTAGTGCCACAGGCCGTCGCTGCAACACAACAGGCTGTCGCCGACTGCCAGCGCTTCGATGCAAGAGCTGCTGAGCGTGGGGTCTTGCACGGTGCCCAGGCAGCCCGTCAGCAGGTTTGATTGCGGGTGGGCGGCGGCCTCGGCTTCGCTGATCTGCCCTTCATCGACCAAGTGTTGGACGAAGGAGTGGTCCATGGTGCGCCTGATCAAATGGGGGCCGCGAAACCAATAGATGCGGGAATCGCCGGAGTGCACCCAATGACAACGGCGGTCTGCACTGATCAAAAAGGCCGCCAGGGTGCTGTGCGGCTCCTCTTCGGCCGAGATTGCAGTCAGCTTGATCATCAGGTGGGCTTCGGTCACTAATTGCTGGAGCAACTCTGCCGCCGACTCCTCCGAGGGCACGAAGCGCTCGAACAGTTGTTCGCTGGTCAAAATGACTTGGTCGGCAGCCTTGCGACCGCCGCTTTTGCCGCCCATCCCATCGGCCACAACGGCCAACAGGCAGCCGCTGCAGTAGGGGTGCGTCATGACCTCGACCCGGTCTTGTTGGTACGGGCGATCGCCGCGGTGGGTGCCGGTGGCGGCGCTCAGGCGAAAGCCTTGAGGAGAGGGCATCATCGCAAAACTATAATCGCTAAATTGCTCGGCAGGCGTTCAGCGGGTGGCGGCCCTGGGTGGCGCGGGACGACGCTAGCCCTGAAACAGGCCAGCTTGCCAGACAAAAATGCTCAGCCGCCGAAGTCTGCTGCGGCGCAACGAAAGTGAATCCTTGAAGGCATCTGATTTGTCAAACGAGCCGCAGTCTGCCGTCGCGCCAAGCGAGCTGGAGCAATGGGTGGCTGCGGCCTTTGATGAGGGCGGGCCGCTGTCGCGCAGTGACTCGAACTACAAACCTCGCGAGCAGCAACTGGCGATGAGCCAGGCGGTGGCGCGAGCCATCGCCAGACGTGAAACGCTGGTGGTGGAAGCCGGCACTGGCGTTGGCAAGACCTTTGCATATCTGGTCCCGGCTCTGCTGTCGGGCGGTCGTGCCCTGATCAGCACCGCGACCAAAAATCTGCAGGATCAGCTCTTCATGCGGGATCTGCCCAGGCTGTGCGCGGCACTGCAGGTGCCGGTGCGGATTGCTTTGCTGAAGGGGCGCAGCAGTTACTTATGCATCCACCGCATGAGCCAAGCGCGGCACAGTGCCGATTTGCCTGACCGCCGCTCGGTGCTGGCCCTGGCGCGCATCGAGCGCTGGGCGCAGCAGACCACGAGCGGTGACCTGGCTGAGCTGGACGGGCTGGACGAGCGCTCGCCCATCCTCCCGCTGGTCAGTTCGACGCGCGACAACTGCCTCGGAGCCGATTGCCCGGAGTTTCGTGCCTGTCATGTCGTGAAGGCGCGCCGTGATGCGATGGAGGCCGATGTGGTGGTGGTCAACCATCATCTGTTTTTTGCCGACATGACCTTGCGCGACAGCGGCGTCGCCGAACTGCTGCCCAGCGTCGAGGTGGCCGTGTTCGACGAAGCGCATCAACTGGCCGAGGCCGGAGTGCAGTTTCTAGGCACCACGCTGGGGACGTCCCAGTTGCTTGATTTCGGGCGCGATCTGTTGGCGCAAGGTCTGGCTCAGGCGCGCGGTCTGCAGGATTGGCAGGGTTTGCAGACTCGTATCGAGCGTGCGGCTCGTGAGCTGCGTTTGGTCTGCGCCGGGCCCTTGGTGGGGGCGGGACGGGAGATTCGCGGCATGCTCAAGCTGAGCTGGAAAGAGCGCTCCGGCCGCCCTGGTTTTGAGCAGGCCTTGACCGATGTGGCGGCGGTGGCTGACGTGGCAATCGCAATGCTGGCCACCGTGGCGGACACCTCACCCGACTTTGTGCGCCTGCAGGAGCGAGCCACCGCGCTGAAAGAAGTTGCCGACGCTTTTGCGCATGAGCCCGATGCCGGGGACGTGCGCTGGATCGACTTGACACCCAACCAGGCGCGTTTGGTCGAGTCGCCGCTGGACATCCGCGAAGCGATGCAGGAGCAGCTGGCAGCCGCGCCAAAGGCCTGGATCTTTACTTCCGCCACGCTGGGGGACGACGAGCGCCTGACCTGGTTCACCGAGCCTGCCGGGCTCGATAACGCCACCGTGCTGCGTGTCGGCAGCCCGTTCAACTATCCGGAGCATGCGCGGCTTTATATTCCGAGCGGCTTCCCCAAGCCGAACGAGCCAGACCATCCGCTGCAGGTGGCGGCGCTGGCGGCCCGTTGTGCCCGTGCGCTCGGCGGCCGCACCTTCGTGCTGACCACCACCCTGCG
>JBIIVZ010000021.1:0-14264 GCA_044339175.1 Roseateles sp. | reverse complement strand
CGGTTGCGAACAACTGGGCATTGAAGACCCCGCCAAGCTTCAGGCGGCCAAAGACGCCGAGGGCAAGGCCATCGGCAGCGCTTGCCGACACGCCGTTCGCGCCATTGAGGATTGCTACGTGCTCAACCCCAAGGCCAACAAGGCCGCCATGTTTGCCGGTTGGCGGGAAATGGACGAATACATGCGCGAGAACAAGATGGAGGGCGTTGTCCCCATCGTGCCGCGCACGCCGGTGGTCAAGCCTGAAGTGGCGGATGCGGGCGAGGAGAAACCCAAAGTCGAGGACAAACCGGCCGACAAGACCGGTGAGAAATCCGGCGGCAAGGCCCTCGCCAAGGCCAAAGCCGCCGCGCCTTGATGTGACCTTCTGACTGCGCAGATCTCAGGCCGTCGCAACACTCGCGGCGGCCTTTTTGCTTTTGGTACCCCTTTTGCTGCAACTGGTCGCGCGCCGGTTGGTGCCGGTGGGTCGGGCGGAGATGATGCGGGCTCATCATTCCCACTCAAGGAGTTCTCCATCATGCACAGCCGCTCGACCTTTGCCCACGCCGTCACTGTCGTCGCCTTGACGCTGGCCGCAGCCAGCTCCGCACAAGCTTGGACCTGGAACCTGAATTGGGGCGGTGGCGAGCAGGTCAAGGGCTCGGGCACGATCGTCAGCGAGACCCGCGAGCTGGGCGCTTTTGACGCGATCAGCTTGTCCGGCGACTTGCAAGTGCGGGTGCGCCAAGGCGCGACGACGCGGGTCGAGGTCAAGGCGGACAACAATCTGCTGCCCTTGATCGAAACGCGCATCGTCGAGGGCAGCAAGGGCCGGACCTTGGAAATCGCGCCCAAAAAGGGCTACAACCTGGCCGGCACGACGCGCGAGCAGATCACCCTGCAAATGCCGCATCTGCGCAGGGTCGCGGTCGGCGGCTCCGGTGACGTGCGAGTGGAAGCAATGAACACGCCATCGATCGATGCCAGCATCGGCGGCTCCGGCAAGATCGTATTTGTCGACCTGACGAGCGAGCGCTTGGCGCTCAACGTCGCCGGCAGCGGGGATGTCGAGGCGGCTGGCCGGACCGGCAATTTGAACCTGTCGGTGGCCGGGTCGGGTGATGTGAATGCGCGCGGCTTGGCGGCCGACGTGGTCAAGGCCAGCGTGGCAGGCAGCGGCAGCGCCCAGGTTCATGCGATCAAGACGCTGAAGGTTTCAATCGCCGGTTCGGGTGATATTGCCTATTTGGGCTCGCCCGAAGTCAGCAGTTCGGTGGCCGGCAGCGGCAATGTGAGCCGGCTGAGCCAGTGATCTTCTGCCCGATCCGGCGCGGGCGGGGCTGGCAGTGACGGCGCGCACAACGCACGGCTGTTGCTTGAGCTGACCTGGCCGCGACAGCCGAGTAACGCGGCTGGCCCGACAATGATTGGATGGTCAGCTCCTTTGTTGCGCAATGCCGCCACCCCGAATTCCAGCGCGGTGCGCGGGAAATGATGGGCATCACCCTGGGTATCTCAGCTTGGGGGCTGGTGACTGGGGTGGCCATGGTCAAGAGCGGCCTGTCGGTGCCGCTGGCTTTGTTGATGAGCTTGGTGGTGTTCGCCGGCAGCTCCCAATTGGCCGCCTTGCCGCTGATTGCCAGCGGCGCGCCGATGTGGGTGCTGTGGGCCACGGCCTTTTGCGTCAATCTGCGCTTCATCATTTTCAGCGTGCAGTGGCGCATGTATTTTGGCCATTTGCCGCTGCTGAAACGGCTGTCCATCGGCTATTTCGCCGCCGATCTGAACTATGTGGCCTTCCTCAAGCGCTTCCCCGAGGGTCGCCCTGCACCCGAGCAAATTCCCTATTACTGGGGCGGCGTGGCGCTGAACTGGTGTGCATGGCAGATCCCCTCGGTGGCCGGCATTCTGCTGGCCAACCATGTGCCCACGCAATGGGGCCTGGGCTTTGCCGGCGTGCTGGCACTGCTGGGCTTGTCCTATACGCTGCTGAATGATGGCAAGTCTTGGGTGTCAGCGGCGGTGGCCGGTTGTGCTGCGGTCGCCGCTTACGGCCTGCCGTTGCACCTCAACATCCTGGTGGCCATCGCAGTGGCGGTCACCGCGGGCTTGCTGATGGAGCATTGGTTGCCCGCGCGGAGGGCGTCGCATGAGTGACTGGGAAACCGTGCTGGCGATTCTCGGCATGGGGCTGATCACGCTGCTGACGCGCAGCTTTTTCATGCTGCCCCAAAATGAACTGCCGCTGCCCGGGTGGGCCAAGCAAGGCTTGCGCTATGCGCCGCTGGCCGCGCTGGCCGCCGTCATCGTGCCCGAAATCGTCATGACGCAAGGCCATTTGATCGACACCTGGAAGGATGCCCGGCTCTACGCCACCGCCGTCGGCAGCGCTTATTTCTTCTGGAAGCGCGGCATCCTGGGCACGATCGTCAGCGGCACGGCGGTGATGCTGCTGCTGCGCATCGGCCTGGGTTGGTGAGCTTGCAAATGTGAGCAGTTAAGCTTGGGGGCTGGGCGTCAGCGGTGTTGGCGCCACGGCATTCCAACTCAAGGCTTGACTCCATGAACGTGATTCGCTTTTCTGACCTGATCGCCGCTGGCAAAGTGGCTGGGCAACGGGTTTTCATCCGCGCTGACCTCAACGTGCCGCAGGACGCAAGCGGCAACATCACCGAAGACACCCGCATACGAGCGAGCATTCCCTGCATCGAATTGGCGCTGCAAGCCGGTGCGGCCGTGATGGTCACCTCGCACCTGGGCCGCCCGACCGAGGGTGCCTTCAAGCCGGCCGATTCGCTTGCCCCGGTGGCCAAGCGCCTGGCCGAGTTGATGGGGCGTGAAGTGACGCTGGTCGCTGATTGGGTCGAGGGCGTGCAGATCCAACCGGGGCAATTGCTGCTGCTGGAAAACTGCCGCGTCAACCCGGGCGAGAAGAAAAACGACGCGGCGCTGGCCCGCAAGCTGGCCGCGCTGTGCGACATCTTCGTCAACGACGCCTTCGGCACCGCCCACCGCGCCGAAGCGACCACCTACGGCATCGCGCAGTTCGCGCCCATTGCCTGTGCCGGCCCGTTGCTGGCCGCCGAGATCGACGCCATCAGCAAGGCGCTGGCTCAGCCCCAACGGCCGCTGGTCGCCATCGTGGCGGGGTCCAAGGTGTCCACCAAGCTGACGATTTTGAAGGCCTTGTCCGAGAAGGTTGACGGCTTGATCGTCGGCGGCGGCATTGCCAACACCTTCATGCTGGCGGCCGGTTTGAACATCGGCAAATCACTGGCCGAACCGGATCTGCTGGACCAAGCCCGCGCCGTCATCGCTTCCATGAAGGCACGCGGTGCGGCGGTGCCGATTCCTGTCGACGTGGTGGTGGCCAAGCGCTTTGCGGCCGACGCCGAAGCGACGGTCAAGGCGGCGACCGAGGTGGCCGACGACGACTTGATTCTGGACATCGGCCCGCAAACCGCAGCGCTGCTGGCCGAGCAATTGAAGGCGGCCGGCACCATCGTCTGGAACGGCCCGGTGGGCGTGTTCGAGTTCGACGCCTTTGCCCATGGCACCGAGACGATTGCCCGGGCGATTGCCGCCTCGAACGCGTTTTCGATCGCTGGCGGTGGCGACACCCTGGCCGCGATTGCCAAGTACGGCATCGAAAAGGACGTGGGCTACATCTCCACCGGCGGTGGCGCTTTCCTGGAAATTCTGGAGGGCAAGACCTTGCCCGCGTTTGAAATTTTGAGCCAGCGCGCGCAGGGTTGAAATAAAGTCTGTTGACAATAGGCGGCACCTGCGGGTGCCGTTTTCACGCAGTGGGCTTTTTGGCGGGTGGTCTTTGACGAGTCAACTGTCCAAGTTGCCCTGACCCATCCCAGAAAATTAGAGGAGACCTCGATGAGCAAGACGTTGTCACCGGCCGAAGCCGCCCTGCGCGAAGCGGCGCTGGAATACCACCGCAGCCCGACCCGCGGCAAGATCGCCGTCGTGCCGACCAAGGCTTTGTCCAACCAGCGCGACCTGTCGCTGGCCTATTCGCCCGGCGTGGCCTACGCCTGCTTGGCGATTGAAGAAGACCCCAGCCTGGCGGCCGACTACACCTCGCGCGCCAATCTGGTCGGTGTGATCACCAACGGCACGGCCGTGCTGGGCCTGGGCGATATCGGCCCGCTGGCCAGCAAACCGGTGATGGAGGGCAAGGGTTGCTTGTTCAAGAAATTTGCCGGCATCGATGTGTTCGACATCGAGTTGGCCGAGCGAGACCCCGACAAATTGGTGGACATCATTGCCGCGATGGAGCCGACGCTGGGCGGCGTCAACCTGGAAGACATCAAGGCACCGGAATGCTTCTACATCGAGAAGAAGCTGAAGGAGCGGATGAATATCCCGGTCTTTCACGACGACCAACACGGCACGGCGATCATCTCCAGCGCGGCGCTGCTGAACGGCCTGGAGTTGGTCGGCAAGGACATTGCCCAGGTCAAGCTGGCCGTGTCGGGGGCTGGTGCGGCGGCGATTGCCTGCCTCGACGTGATGGTGGGCTTGGGTATCCGGCGTGAAAACGTCTTCGTCTGCGACTCCAAGGGCGTCATCCAGGATCAGCGCGCCGATGTGCTGGCCGGCAAGCTCGATGAGTCGAAGCAGCGCTATTGCCAGACCACGGCCGCGCGCAGCTTGGCCGATGTGATGGACGGGGCCGATGTGTTTCTGGGCTGCTCGGCGGCCGGCGTGGTGACGCAGGACATGGTCAAGACGATGGGGGTGAAGCCCATCATCCTGGCGCTGGCCAATCCGGAGCCGGAAATCCGCCCCGAACTGGCCAAGGCGGTGCGGCCCGACTGCATCATCGCCACCGGCCGCTCGGACTATCCGAACCAGGTCAACAACGTCCTCTGCTTCCCCTACATCTTCCGGGGTGCGCTGGACTGCGGTGCCACCAAGATCACTGAAGAAATGAAGCTGGCCTGCGTGCGCGAGATCGCCGCTCTTGCCAAGGCGGAGACCAGCGACGAGGTGGCGGCCGCCTACGCCGGTGAAGAGCTGGCTTTCGGCCCTGAATACCTGATCCCCAAGCCGTTCGACGCGCGGCTGATTCTTCGTATCGCGCCGGCCGTGGCGCGGGCGGCGGCGCAGTCCGGTGTGGCGGCGCGGCCGATCAAGGACCTGGAGGCTTACCGGCAATCGCTGGAGCGCTTTGTCTACCAGACCGGCATGTTCATGCGGCCGGTGTTTGCGGTGGCCAAGGCGTCATTTGCCAAGGACCCGGCCCGGGTCATCTATGCCGAGGGCGAGGACGAGCGGGTCCTGCGGGCGGTGCAAGTGGCGCTGGATGAAGGCATGGTCAAGCCGACACTGATCGGCCGGCCCGAGGTGATCGCGATGCGGATTGCCCGCGCCGGGCTGCGGCTCAAACTGGGCGAGGATGTGGCGGTGATCGACCCTGAGAACGATGCGCGCTTTCGCCAATATTGGGAGGCTTACCAGCATGTGATGGGGCGACGCGGTGTGACGCCCGACATGGCCAAGGCGGCGGTGCGCCGGTCGGCCACCACGATTGGCGCGCTGGCGATCAAGCTGGGCGACGCCGATGCGATGATTTGCGGCATGGTCGGCCGCTTCGAGAATCATCTGGAGCATGTCAGCGACCTGATCGGCCTGAAGCCGGGCGTGCGCAACTTCGCCACGATGAACGCGCTGATGCTGGAGCAGTACACGCTCTTCATCACCGACACCTTTGTCAACGATGCGCCGGACGCCGAGGCGCTAGCCGAGATCGCCGGTATGGCGGCCGAGGAAGTCAGGCGCTTCGGCCTGCCGCCGAAGCTGGCCTTTGTGTCGCACTCGATGTTCGGCTCCAGCAACCGGCCGTCGGCGATCAAGATGCGCTTGGCGCAGCAACTGTTTGCTGCCCGCCATCCCGACATCGAGTCGGACGGCGAGATGCACGGCGACGCCGCCTTGTCCGAGTCGGTGCGGCTGGCGTTTCTGCCGGGCAGCACCTTGAAGGGCTCGGCCAATCTGCTGGTGATGCCGTCGCTGGACGCCGCCAACATCCTCTTCAACGTGCTGAAGATCACCAGCGGGCAGGGCGTCACCGTGGGCCCCATCCTGCTGGGTGCGGCGGCACCGGTGCACATCCTGGCACCGTCGGCCACGGTGCGCCGCATCGTCAACATGACGGCGCTGGCGGTGGCTGATGTGGTGGCCGAGCGCGCGCACAAAGCGGCTTGATCAGGGCCGTAGTTTGCCGGCTGCGCCAGCGAGATTGGCACGGCCCGCAAGTCACGAGGAACCCTGATGTTTGGTAACTGCGTGAAACCAATTTGGCCTCGTGTTGGGGGCCATAATTGGTTTCTTGTAACTTTATTTCAACGAGAGACAGCCATGACCCGAGCCACCAAAATTGTCGCCACCCTGGGGCCAGCGTCCTCCACGCCGGAGATTCTGGAGCGCATGATCCGCGCGGGCGTCGATGTGGTGAGGCTGAACTTCTCGCACGGCAAGGCGCAAGACCACATCGACCGGGCACAGATGGTGCGCACCGCCGCAGCCACGGTGGGCAAGGCGGTCGCCATCATGGCCGACTTGCAAGGCCCGAAGATCCGCGTCGGCAAGTTCCTGCACGGCAAGATCGAGTTGATCAACGGCACGCCGTTCATCCTCGACGCCGACCGCACCGAATTGGGCGATGAAACGGCCGTCGGACTGGATTACAAGGAACTGCCGCGTGACGTCAAACCGGGCGACACCTTGCTGCTCAACGACGGCTTGCTGGTGCTGACGGTGGTGGCGGTGCGTGGTGCGGCGGTGCACACCGTCGTCAAGGTCGGCGGCGAGTTGTCCAACAACAAGGGCATCAACAAGCAGGGCGGCGGGCTGACCGCACCGGCGCTGACGGCCAAGGACATGGAGGACATCAAGACCGCGATGAGCTTCCAGTGCGAATACCTGGCGATCAGCTTCCCGAAGAACGCGACCGACATGGAAATGGCGCGCCAATTGGCCAATATGGCCGGTGAACCCTATCGCCACAAGCCCAGCATGATCGCCAAGATCGAGCGCAGCGAGGCGATTCCGCATCTGGAAGCGATCCTGAAGGCCAGCGACGGCATCATGGTGGCGCGCGGCGACTTGGCGGTCGAGGTCGGCAATGCGGCGGTGCCCGCGCTGCAAAAACGCATGATCAAAATGGCGTTGGCGCTGGACAAGTTGGCCATCACCGCGACACAGATGATGGAGTCGATGATCGTCAACCCGGTGCCCACGCGCGCCGAAGTGTCCGACGTGGCCAATGCGGTGCTGGACGGCACCGACGCGGTCATGCTGAGCGCCGAGACGGCGGCCGGCAAGTACCCGGTCGAGACGATCGAGCAGATGGCGGCGATTGCGCAAGAAGCCGAGCGCGCCGAGTTCGTGACGCTGGACACCGACTTTGCCGGCCGCCAGTTTGGTCGCATCGATCAGTCGATCGCGATGGGTGCGCTGTTCACCGCGCACCACCTCGGTTGCAAGGCGATTCTGGCCCTGACCGAATCGGGCTCCACCGCGCTGTGGATGAGCCGTCACCGCATCCAGGTGCCGATTTACGCGCTGACCACGCAGCCGATCAGCCAGCGCAAGATGACGCTGTACCGCAATGTGCGGCCGCTGCTGATGCCCAAGTACGAAGACCGCGACACCGCGCTGAAGGCGGCCGAGCAATTGCTGGTCGACAAGGGCGTGCTGATGCCCGGCGACACTTATGCCATCACCTGCGGCGAGCCGATGGGCTATCCGGGCGGGACAAATATGTTGAAGGTCTGCCGCGTCGAGTGAGATTCGATGTCCGCGCAAACTCTTGGTTTCGGTGGGCGCAAAGCGCGCTAAATGCGAACGCACAGCGGCGGCGGGTGACTATGCCGCTGCGCTGCGCCGCTAGAATCTGCTGCAGTTACGGCGTGGTTACATGAGGCATTGCGCCCAGTCTGCGTCAGAAGAATTTCTCACTTCCCCTGAAAGACTCTTATGGCACTCGTCTCAATGCGTCAGTTGCTGGACCACGCGGCTGAAAACGGCTACGGCATCCCGGCCTTCAACGTCAACAATCTGGAGCAAGTGCAGGCCATCATGGCTGCGGCCGACGAGGTCGGTGCGCCGGTCATCATGCAAGCCAGTGCCGGCGCGCGCAAATATGCCGGCGAGCATTTCCTGCGGCATTTGATCGTCGCCGCTTGTGAAAGCTACCCCCATGTGCCGGTGGTGATGCACCAGGATCACGGCCAGAGTCCCGAAATCTGCAAGGGTGCCATCGACCTGGGGTTCTCCTCGGTGATGATGGACGGCTCGCTCGAGGCCGACGGCAAGACGATTGCCAGCTTTGAATACAACATCGAAGTGACCCGCAAGGTGGTCGACATGGCCCACAAGCTGGGCGTGACGGTGGAAGGCGAGTTGGGCTGCCTGGGTTCGCTGGAAACGATGCAGGGCGACAAGGAAGACGGCCACGGCACCGATGCGGTGATGACCCACGCCGAGCTGCTGACCGACCCCGAGCAAGCGGCCGAGTTCGTTCAGCGCACGCAGCTGGACGCGCTGGCCATCGCCATCGGCACCAGCCACGGCGCTTACAAATTCACCCGCAAGCCCACCGGTGACATCCTCGCCATCGGCCGCGTCAAGGAAATCCACGCCCGCCTCCCGAACACCCACTTGGTCATGCACGGCTCCAGCAGCGTGCCGCAAGACTTGCTGGCCAAGATCCGCGAGTTCGGTGGCGACATGAAGGAAACCTTCGGCGTGCCGGTCGAAGAAATCCAGGAAGCCATCAAGCACGGCGTGCGCAAGATCAACATCGACACCGACATTCGCCTGGCGATGACGGCGGCGGTGCGCGAGTTCTTCGTCAAGAACCCGAGCAAATTCGACCCGCGCGAATTCCTGAAGCCAGCGCGTGATGCGGCCACGGCCATCGTCAAGCAGCGTTACGAGGAATTCGGCTGTGCCGGCCAAGCGCCGAAGATCAAGGGCCGCACCCTGATCGACATGGCAGCGGCCTATGCACGCGGCGAGTTGAATCAGATGGTTCGCTGAGCGCATTCCAGGCGCTTGGTGGTGCGGTATCTGTAGGGCGGGTCATGACCCGCGTGTGGCCGACGGTGGCCCCCCGTTTTGTACTCGGCCGTCCCTGGCGGTGCTTCGGCAGCCACCGCCGGAATCGCTCGCGGGTCTTGACCCGCCCTACGTGAACTGCGCTCCGACCGCCTAGCCTGACAGCCGCTCGCTACGAAAACTCTCACCCTCAAGCCTGCCGGGTTCGCGCCCAGGCGGGCTTTTTTGCGCCTGAATGACGCCTAAAATCCAGCGATTATTTCTGGATGATCTCGTCATGACCGCTGCTTTGCTGAACTCTTCAATTAACTCGCTTCCTTTGCTCGCTCGCGGCAAGGTGCGCGAAAACTATGCCGTCGGTGATGACCGCATCCTGATGATCGCGAGCGACCGCTTGTCGGCCTTCGACGTCATCATGGGCGAGGCGATTCCGGGCAAGGGCGTGTTGCTGACGCAGATGGCTTTGTTCTGGTTTGACAAGCTGACCGGCATCGTGCCCAACCATTTGACCGGTGACGATCCGCTGTCGGTGGTGACCGATGCCGAGCGCTGGCAGGTCAAAGACCGGGCCATGCTGGTCAAGCGCTTGAAGCCGTTGCCGATCGAGGCGGTGGTGCGCGGCTATCTGGCCGGCAGCGGCTGGGCCGAATACAAGGACAAGGGCGAAGTCTGTGGCGTCAAGCTGCCGGCCGGCCTGCAAAACGCCAGCAAGCTGCCCGAGCCTATCTTCACGCCGGCCACCAAGGCCGAGATGGGGGATCACGACGAGAACATCACATTCGAGCGCATGGTCGAAGTCATCGGGGACGAGCTGGCGCAGCGGGTGCGCGCGATCTCGATTCAGCTCTATCAGCGCGCCGCCGACATCGCTCTGAGCAAGGGCATCATCATTGCCGACACCAAGTTCGAGTTCGGTCTCGATGCCGACGGCACCCTGACCCTGATGGACGAGGTGCTGACGCCCGATTCGTCCCGCTACTGGCCGGTGGAAAGCTATGCGGTCGGCATCAATCCGCCCAGCTATGACAAGCAGTTCGTGCGGGACTGGCTGGAGCAGGCGCTGGTCGATGGCAAGCCCTGGGCCAAGGTGGCACCGGCACCGGCCTTGCCTGCGGCGGTGATCGAAAACACGGCGGCCAAATACCGCGAAGCCTGGCAACGGCTGACCGCCTCATGAACATCAAGAGCCGGCTGCTGAAGCGGCTCGATGCGGAAATTGCGGCATCGACATCGCTGAGCGCGCAAGTCGCTTGCCTCAAAGTCCAGCGCGCGTTGTTGCTGGCCCGCCATGGCTTGACCGCGCAGGCGCAAACCGAGCTGGCCGCGCTGCATCAACTGGCTTGGTTGCATCCCGATCCGACCCTCGGTGCCTGGCTGCATTTTGCTGACGGGTTGCTGAGTTACTTCGCCGACTTCAGCAGTTCGGCCCATGAAAAAATCGAGCGGGCGCAGGCGATCGCCAAGTCCATTGATGCGCGTCAGCTCGCGGCCTTGAGTTCGGCCTGGTTGGCACAGCTGGCCTATGTCCGGCACGATTTGCCGGCCATGCTGTTGCACGCCCGCGACTGTGATGCGGTGGCCGAGTCGAGCGACCATGGCGCGCGGTTCCGCCTGTGTACCGTGTTGGCGGTGGCCCATCACTTTGCCGCCAATGACGGCTTGGGCAAGGCCTGGTTCACCAAGGCCCGCGAGCACGCCTTGGCCGATGGTGATGACGCCTCGCTGTCGGCTTTGATTTACAACATGGCCGAAGTGCGCACCACGGCGGCCAGACATCAGTCCTTTGCCACCCGCCATGCCGGCGAGGCCGGCATGTTGCTCGGGGTTGATTCGATCAAGCATTACGACGCGGCAGTGGGCGGCTCGGTGCGTTCCGACCTGACTTCGATTTTGCGGGCGCAAAGCCTGACGGTTGAAGGCGATTACGCGCAGGCCAAGGCGCTGTTCGAGACCTATTTGCCGTTGGCGATTTCGGCCGGCTTGGCGCAGTGGGGCTGCCGGTTGTGGGCTGATCTGGCTTGGTGCAGCGTCAATGTCGGCGAGGCCGAGCAGGCGTGGAAGCAGGCGCGAGCGGCCGAACTGGAGCTGGTGTCACCCTGCGACGTGGATGACCGCGCCTGCACTCACAGCCGCTTGGCGCAAATTTACGTGGCGCTGGGGGATGCGCAAGCCGCCGCTGCACATGCCGAGATGGCGGCGCTGGAGTGGCAAAAATTTGCCACTCAACAAGCGGCTTGGGGGCAAGCCTTGGCGGCGGCCGACCTACAGCCTCGGTAAGTCAGTTCAAAACAAGGCCATGCTCAATTTGCGGCGGTATTGATCCAGCAGCGGGTCGCTGGCGGCCGCGACAAACTTGCCGGCCAGCTCCAGCGTGCCCTTGACCTCGGCGGCTTGAGCTTTAGGGGCCGGTTTGGTCATCAGCTCCAGAATCGCCACATAAGTCTTGCGCGCCAGTTCACCGTTCCAGGCCTTGTCCCGCATGATGATTTCAAGCAGCTCGTCCATCGCGTCGGTGAAGCTGTGCTGGGCCAGCAGGCCTTGAGCCAGCGCAAAGCGGGCCTCAAAGTCGCGTTTGTTGGCCGCAATCGACGCTTGCAATGTCGTCACATCCAGCCCGGCCGCGCTGCGCTCGCAAGCCTTCAGCCAATGGCCCAGCGCCGCAAAGCGGGCATGCGGCAGGTTGACGTCCACCGCCTGTGCCGCCACCGGTGCAAACGCAGCTTGCGCTTCGGCCAGCAAGCCCAGCTCCAGCAGCGCCCGCACGTAGTCGAAGCGTGCCGTCTCGTTGGCCGGGTCGGTTTGCACGGCCAGTTCTAGCTTGACCAGCGCTCCTTCCAGATCACCCTCGGCCAACAGATCCTCGGCCTCGACGACTTCTTCTTGCGCCTCCAGCACTTCGCTGGCGGGCACATGCTTGTCGAGGAATTCGCGGATTTGCGCCTCGGGGATGGCCCCCACAAAGCCGTCGATCGGCTGGCCGCCGACAAACATCACGCAAAACGGGATGCTCCGCACACCGAACATCTGGCTCAGCTGGGTGGCGATTTCAGGCACTTCATCGCTGTTCAGCTTGGCCAGACGGAAGCGGCCGGCGTAGGCGACTTCGAGCTTTTCCAGCATCGGCCCCAAGTTTCGGCATGGGCCGCACCAGGGGGCCCAAATGTCCAGGAGCACCGGCAGTTGCGCGGAGCCTTGAATCAGTTCGGTTTCAAAATTTTGTAGGTTGATATCTATCATGGCTGAGTGCTGGTGCGGCAAGCTAAAGAATGGGTGGCGGGGGACAGGTGGCGGCGGCCACCTACAATTCAATGCTTTCCAATCGCCTGGAGCGAACCGTGCAGGATCTGCCTTTGAGCGCGTCTCCCTTGGTCGGTGTGGTGATGGGTTCCAGCAGTGACTGGGAAACCATGCAGCACGCCACCGTTATTCTCGCCGAGTTCGGCATCGCTTTTGAAGCCCGAGTCGTCTCGGCCCATCGCATGCCGGACGACATGTTCGCCTACGCCGAAGCTGCTGCGGGGCGGGGCTTGCAGGCCATCATCGCGGGTGCCGGCGGGGCCGCCCACTTGCCCGGCATGTTGGCCGCCAAGACGGTCGTGCCGGTGCTGGGCGTGCCGGTGGCGAGCCGACATTTGCAGGGCGTCGACTCGCTCCACTCGATCGTGCAGATGCCCAAAGGCATTCCGGTCGCTACCTTTGCCATCGGTACCGCCGGTGCGGCCAATGCGGCCTTGTTTGCCGTGGCCATGCTGGCCAATCAGAACGCTGTGTTGCGCGAGAAGCTGCAAGCCTACCGGGCACGCCAGACCGAAGTGGCGCGTGCGATGAGCCAGGATTTGTGCTGATGACGAAGCTATGTTTGCCCGGCGAGGCCACGCTGGGAGTGATCGGTGGCGGGCAATTGGGTCGCCTGTTTGTGCAAGCGGCGCAAAGCCTGGGTTTTCGAACCGTGGTGCTCGACCCTGATGCCGCCAGCCCGGCCGGCTGCGTGGCCCATGAACACATTTGCGCCGACTACCTCGACGAAGCGGCGCTGGATGATTTGGCCGCCCAATGTGGAGCCGTCACGACCGAGTTTGAAAACGTGCCGGCGCAGGCGCTGGAGCGCTTGGCGCGTGCCACTGTGGTGGCTCCGGCCGCTGCCGCCGTGGCCGTCTGCCAGGACCGTGCGGCCGAAAAAGCCCATTTCGCTGCCAGCGGAGTCGCCTGCGCGCCCTATGCCCTGATCACGTCGGCGGCCGATTTGCCGGCGGTGGCTGACGGGCTGCTGCCTGGTATTTTGAAATCCACACGCATGGGTTACGACGGCAAGGGTCAGGTGCGGGTGCGCAGCCGGGCCGACTTGGCGGCGGGCTGGGCCGCGCTGAACAGCGTGCCCTGCGTGCTGGAGCAAATGCTGCCGCTCAAGCTGGAGCTGTCGGTGATCAGCGCCCGCAGTGCCGCCGGCGAGATCGTGCAATTCCCGGTCCAACAAAACCTGCATCTGGACGGCATTCTGGCCGTTACCCAAGTGCCGGCACCCGGCGTCAGCGCGGCCTTGCAGGCCGAGGCCTGCGCTGCGGCGGCGCGCATCGCGGCGTCGATGAATTACGTCGGCGTGCTCTGCGTCGAGTTCTTTGTGCTGCAGGACGACAGTCTGGTCGTCAACGAAATGGCACCACGCCCGCACAACTCTGGGCATTACACGCTCGACGCCTGTGATGTCTCGCAGTTCGACCTGCAGGTGAGGGCGATGGCCGGTTTGCCGCTGCGTCCACCGCGCCTGCATTCCCCGGTCGTGATGCTGAATCTGCTGGGCGACCTGTGGTTTGACGCTGCCGGCAGCTTGCGCACGCCGCCCTGGGATCAAGTGCTGGCGCTGCCGGGCACTCATCTGCATTTGTACGGCAAGGCCGAAGCGCGGGCCGGTCGCAAGATGGGTCACTTGAACATCACCGCCGCCAGCGCAGCCGAAGCCGAGCGCTTGGCGCGTTGTGCGGCCGCCCTGCTGGGCTTGGCCACCGAGTGGTAGGCGCGCCTGTCATGCTGTTGGATGGGCGCGACCCGGCGGCTATCCAGCGCGCGGCACTGCGTTTGGCCGCCGGCGACTTGCTGGGCTTGCCGACCGAAACGGTTTACGGCTTGGCCGCTCGCGCCGATGACGACGCGGCAGTGGCCAAGATCTTTGCCGCCAAAGGCCGGCCGGCCGAACATCCGCTGATCGT
>JBIIVZ010000264.1:0-4210 GCA_044339175.1 Roseateles sp. | reverse complement strand
AGCGAAAGGTGGCCCCAGCGAGGACAGTTTTTGCCGGATTTGAAGCCTCATAGCTCCGCTATGGGGCGAAAAGACGGTGTTCTCGAAGAGCGGCGAAGCCAAAAATGGACCGCTGCGGCCGCCTTGCAGCCGCCGATCCTTCTGCCGCGCAGACTCCTAGGCCCATGGTGGGCTGCGTCGCGTGATGTGTTCCAGCACGACGGTCTTGGCGTTCTCGGAGATGGCGGTCATGCGGTGGTCGAACGCGCCGAGTTTGCCTGCCAGTTCATCGCTGGCCCGGGTCATCGCCTGGGTGGCTTCGTGCAGCGCAGGCGATGACCCGGTCCAACAGGCGCGCCACCTCTCCCAGCGCCTCGGCGATCAGCGCCTCTCGCGCCGTGGTCGGCTGCGTCATGCTGCGGGGATGGTTGCTTCGCCCGGCTGATGGGCCAGGCTCCGCAAGTCCAGGGCCGCAAAGCAGGCGTCGAGCTCAGGGAGCACATCCAGGGCAAGACGCTGGGTCGCCAGCCGTTGTGCCAATGCCAGCTTTTCAGCCACCGTGTCGGCTCGGGCGATCGCGGCCTTGTAGTCGGTGGAGTCAGCAGCCAGTTCGATGAGCGAATGATCGGAGCCACGAACGCGGGCGTAGATCTCGTTGAATCGAAGGGCTGCGGCCAGGCGCGGCTTTGCGTTGGCCGAGGCTGCGCAGTAGACCAGCAGCGTCTCGAAGATCGTCTCGAGCGGACTGTCATCCTCGGCTTGGTTGAAGACCAGACGCACCCGCTCCGGCGGCACGCCGATGCACGCCAGTTCGGCCAGCGTCGCCGCCGTGTCTTGCTGCTGCTTGCGGGCCGGTACGGTCGGCACGACGAAGCCGTCGAAGTCATCGTGGCTGCCGCTGTAGCGCCGCATCAGCGCGAGCAGGTCTTCGACGTTGCTCGCTCCGACATCGACCACCAGGTCAGACACTGTTTGCAGATACTCCAGCAATTGCGCAAACTGCTGTCCCTTGATCGTCATCGGCTTTCCGTCGTCGGCATTGATGCTCTCTACCGCAACGAATTGGCAGCCGGGAATGCGTGGGGCGAGCTGGTGGCGCGCTACCGTGCTCTTGCCAACATTGCCAGAGAAATTGATCACAGCCAGTTTCATGGGAGCTCCTTGGTAGGGACCAGCGGGTTGCTGGGATGGGCGTTGAAGAAGGCTTCGGCGACCTCGTGGCCGCGCGAAGCGGGCGGTGCCGCAGGGGGGGGCAGGTGAGGGCGGCGGCACCGACGAACTTGGCGGCGCGGCGCGCACAGTTCTCGCTGTGGCTGGAGGCAGGCCCGGCAGCGGCACCTGCACGGCGGCGTTGGATCTGCCATGGAGCCGCCGCACCTCGCGCCGCAGTGCGCTCGTGCTCAGTTCAATGCCGACTTCGGCCAATGCTTCGCGGATCGACTCGTAGGTTTAGCCCATGCTGCGCAGCCGCGCGATCTCCAAGGCATAGGCTGCGGCCTTGCGGTCGGCGCGTCCGGGTTGGCGTTTGGGTTGCAGTTCCACGGCAGGCTCGCGACGGAGTTGTGAGGGGACACCACCAATTTAGGCTGATGCAGGGCGAACTGCCGCGATGATTTGCGGCGGCTTTTCATCGGCTCTGCGTCGCGTTCGAGGTGGCTGCGCGACAGGCTGCATCGCCTCTCGGTCGCCTGCCAGTCACCTGTCGGTCGCCTGCTCGTCGCCTGCCCGTCGTATTTGCGTCGGCTGATTGGCAGCGTGCGACGCCTACGGTTCGCCTACGCGTCGCCTTGCGAGCAGTACCCGTTCTGTGATCGTCGGCGACTCGATGATTCGCGACTCAAAATCATCGGTTGGAAGTCCTAGCTTCAAGACCAAACTGAACATCAAGGTGAGTGCAGGATAGGCGCTATGCCGCCGGTTTCACAAGTGCTGCGCACTTGCCGAATTGCCCTCCCTTGCCGTCCAGTTCGGTCCTTCCGTCCCCCCGTCGGTCAATCATGAACACCAGCTCCCACGACTTCGTCACGGTCGATATGCGCGGCTTCAAGGCCGCGTTAGTAGCGCGTGCGCAGGCCGAGCGAGTCAGCGTTTCGCTGCTGGTGCGCAGCGCGGTGGCAGGCTATCTCGGCGCGATCGAAGCGCCCGAATCGCCGCAAGCACCGCCGTCCGCAATCCCCGATTCCGGTCTGGCCAGCAGCACCATCAAGCTGTCCATCCGCCTGACCCTGGCCGAAGCCCATCAGCTCGCAGCCGGCGCGCGCACGGACGGCCTGTCGCGCGGTGCCTACTTGGCTGGCCTGGTGGCCGGCGTGCCGGTGCTGTCGAACGGCACCGGCCGTGCCGAGCACCTGGCGGCCCTGATCGCCTCCAGCGCCGAGCTGTCGACCCGCAGCCGCAACCTCCATCAGTTGACCGCGCTGCTGCGCCACGGAGACGTTCAGGCTGCGCAGCCGTATCGCGACACGCTCGACACGCTGGCCGGCGAGGTGCGCGCCCACCTGATGCTGGCCTCTCGCGTTCTGGCCGAGCTGCAGCCGCGAGGCCACAGCCCCGTTTCGTCGAATCCATCACCCACCTGAAATCGGGAGCCCTTCATGTCCCAAACACCGAATATCGACGGACTCCTGATCCAGTGGGGCGACCGGCTGTTCTACCCCGGCAACCGCATCGTCAAGGTGGTGCCGCAGCCCAAACCGGGCGGCAGCGGGTCTCGTGAGCGCGCCGCAGCCATCCGCGAGCGCATCGCGGCCACGGTGCTGCCCCGCGCGCCGCAAGTGATGGTCAAGGTCACCGGCGGCGGGTGCGGCATGCAGGCCATCACCGCGCATTTCCGCTACATTGTGGGCCGCACGCGAGTTTGCGCACGCTGAGCTGGCCGATCACAAATACGTGATAGTGCTGCACGACCATCAAGCCAACCCCCATGTGCACCTGAGTGTGCGGGCCGAGTCCCAGCACGGCGTGCGCTTGAATCCCCGCAAGGCCGATCTGCAGCGCTGGCGCGAGACCTTTGCCGAGAAACTGCGCGGCTGGGGCATTGCGGCGGAAGCGAGCCGGCAGACCAGTCGCGGCCAGGCCCGCAGCGACCAGCCGCTTTGGCGGATCAAGGCAGCGCAAGACGGACGGCTGCGTACCCAAAGGACGCCAGTGAAAACGGGCCCGGCAGCGTCGATCAGTCCAGCCGATGCGGCCCAGGCCTGGCACGAAATTGCCAAAGCCTTGGCGCAGTCGCCCGACCGGTCGGATCGCGAACTGGGCGAGGCGATTGTCAGGTTTGTGCGCGAGCCCGCTGTGCAGCGCGATGGGCATCAATCGCCCGAGATCGGCCCGACCATCGCGAATGACGGGCCGGTGCGGACGCGCTGAATGATCGGACGTGCGCGCTTGGCCGCACCGGGCCGGCACCAAGCTCAGGTGGCTTGACCGACGCTCTCGCCGGGCTTGCCCAACCGCTGTGCAGTGAGCGCGCAACGCTGCGTGATCAAGGCCACGATGTCGGCAAGGATGGGCGCATGCAGGCCTTCGGCCTCGAAGCGGGTCAGCACGGCCTGGGCCAAGGCGGGCAGGCGTTGGGCAATCTCCAGCACGCGCTTGCGGACTTGGGCCGGCGACAGCCCGGCCTCTTGCGCAAACTGCTCCCAGTGGCGGGCCGTCAGTTCGGTGAACCGGTAGCTGCTGCCGATCTTCATCGCCATCTTGTCGGTCAACTGCGGGTAAACCGCGGTGCTGAGCAGGTCGTAAAGCGGCGCGAGTGAGACGCTGCGTTCGAGCGCTTGACTGCGCCCCGTATCCGCCCCGTAAAGCAGCGAGAAATTCTTGCCGTGCGCATCGTGGTTGCCCATCAATGCATTCAACACCACCGCATCGAGCAAGCGCAGCAGATGCGGCGCGCTGGGCCGCGTGGTCTGGCGCAGCAGCTCGAAGGTCTGGGCCAGCGACGGGCCCCCTTCGTTCTGGTATTTGTGCTCGGGCACCACGCCCAGCGCTTGGCAGACGTCCTCTTGATGCAGGCGCTGCGCTGGCGCTCCAGCTTCAGCGGCCGGCAGGCGGTCATAGCGCTGCACCAGCAAGAAGGGCTGCCCGCCAGCAGTCCGGATCTCAACCGCCGCCACCGGCAGCTTCAAGGCCGCAGCCAGCCGCATGCAAAAAGCTTCGTTGTGCACGCTGCCCTCCAGGTTGCGGATGGCGGGCTTGAGGATGTGGGTGCTTGGGGCACCGTGCAGCGGCAGGC
>JBIIVZ010000263.1:0-4231 GCA_044339175.1 Roseateles sp. | reverse complement strand
TTGATGCGGCGCTATTACTGGGCCGCCAAGGCGGTCACGCAGCTCAATCAGGTGCTGCTGCTGAACCTGGAAGAGCAAGTCAATGGCTCGCAACAAGGGCTGATGCGGCCGATTGATCCGCAGTTCCTGGACCGCGCCGGCATGCTGGAAGTGGTCAGCGACGACCTTTACCAGCGCGATCCGCATGCGATTTTGCGCACCTTCCTGGTCTATCAGCAAACACGCGGCATCAAGGGTTTGTCGGCACGCACGCTGCGGGCGCTCTACAACGCCCGCCAGTTGATGGACAGCGCGTTCCGCCGCGATCCAGTGAACCGTGCCACCTTCATGCAGATCCTGACCCAGCCGGAGGGGCAAACCCACGCCTTTCGGCTGATGAATCAGACCTCGGTGTTGGGCCGCTACTTGTGGGTGTTTCGCCGCATCGTCGGCCAGATGCAGCACGACCTGTTCCACGTCTACACGGTGGACCAGCACATCCTGATGGTGCTGCGCAATGTGCGGCGCTTTTTCATCCCCGACCACGCGCATGAATACATGTTCTGCTCGCAGCTCGCCTCCGAGTGGGACAAGCCCGAGCTGCTCTACATCGCCGCCCTCTTCCATGATGTGGCCAAGGGGCGAGGCGGCGACCATTCCGACCTCGGCGCGGTGGAAGTGCGGCGCTTTTGCAAAGCCCACGGCGTCACGCGCGCCGACGCGGAGTTGGTGGCCTTTTTGGTTCAGCACCACCTGATGATGTCGCGCGTGGCGCAGAAAGAAGACTTGTCCGACCCGGAGGTGATCGCCGCCTTCGCGCTCAAGATGATCGATGCGCGCCACCTGACCGCGCTTTATTTGCTGACGGTGGCCGACATCCGCGGCACCAGCCCCAAGGTCTGGAATGCCTGGAAGGGCAAGCTGCTGGAAGACCTGTACCGCCTGACGCTGCGGGCGCTGGGCGGGGCTCAGCCGAATCTGGCGGCCGAGATCGAAGCGCGCAAGAACGAGGCCCGGCACAGCCTGGCCCTGCATTCGATGCTGCCGGAGACCGAAACGCCGCTCTGGCAAACGCTGGAGTTGAGCTACTTTGCCCGCCACGAGGCCGCCGATCTGGCTTGGCATGCGCGCTCGCTCTGGCGTCATGTGCAGTCCGGCGGGCCGGTGGTGCGGGCGCGGCCATCGCCGGTCGGTGAGGGCTTGCAGGTGCTGGTTTATGCGCCGGACCGGCTCGACCTGTTCGCCCGCATCTGCGGCTATTTCGACGGCACCGGCTTCAACATTCTGGACGCCAAGGTGCACACCACGCGCAGCGGTTTTGCGCTCGACACCTTCCAGGTGATCAGCCCGGATGAAGCGCTCAATCACCGCGACCTGGTGTCGCTGGTGGAAACCCAATTGACGAGCGCGCTGTGCGCCGCCGGCCCGCTGCCGGAACCGCGGCGCGGGCGTTTGTCGCGTCGGGTCAAGTCCTTCCCGTTCACGCCGCGCATCGCGCTGCGGCCGGACGAGCGCGGGCAGCGCTGGTTGCTGTCCATCAGCACCAGTGACCGGGCCGGCTTGCTGTATGCCATCGCCCGGGTGCTGGCGCGCCACAGCATCAACTTGCAACTGGCCAAGATCTCGACCTTGGGTGAACGCGTCGAGGACACTTTTCTGGTCGACGGACCCGCACTCCAGCAGAACAAATTGCAATTGCAAATCGAAACCGAACTGCTCGATGCAGTCGCCCTGCCCGCATGATGCCGACCTCCCATCTCAACCCAAAGCCTGACACTCAGGCCGCTGCGCCGTCCCACGCGCCGAGCAATATCGTCAACGCCGAAACGGCACTGGCCGATCTGCAGGCCTTCGACGCCATCATCGACGTGCGCTCGCCCGCCGAGTTTGCCGAGGACCATTTGCCCGGCGCGGTCAACTGGCCGGTGCTGGACAACGAGCAACGCCGCATCGTCGGTACGCTCTACAAGGCCTCGCCGTTCGAGGGACGCAAGCTCGGTGCCGCCTTGGTGGCGCGCAACATCGCCGCCCACCTGGACGCTCATGTGCAGGGGCTGGACCGCAGTTGGCGGCCGCTGATCTATTGCTGGCGCGGCGGCCAGCGCTCGGGCGCAATGACCTGGTTCTTGGGGCAGATCGGCTTCAAATCCCGCCAATTGCACGGCGGCTACAAGGCCTACCGGGCGCAGGTGCGCGATGCGCTGGCCACTTGGCCGGCGCGCTTTGATCTGCACATCGTCTGCGGCCCGACCGGTTGCGGCAAAACCCGCTTCCTGCATGAATTGGCCAGCGCCGGCGCGCAGGTGCTGGACCTGGAAGGCCTGGCCGCCCACCGGGGCTCGGTGCTCGGCGCCCTGCCCGACCAGCCCCAACCGAGCCAGAAGCATTTCGACAGCTTGCTGTGGACCCGCATGCGCGAGCTGGATACGAGTCGGCCGGTCTATGTCGAGAGCGAAAGCCGCAAGATCGGCCAACTGCGCGTGCCCGAAACACTGCACGCCGCCATGCGCGCCAGCCCGCATTGCCTGTGGATCGAGATGAGTGAGGCGGCCCGGGTGGCGTTGCTGTTGCAGGATTACAGCCACTTCATCGCTCAGCCCGAAGTTTTTTGCACGCAACTCGATGCACTGATCACTTTGCGCGGGCGTGAAAAGGTCGGCCAGTGGCAAGACAAAGCGCGCGCCGGTGCCTGGGCAGAAGTGTTTGGGGACCTGATTCGCGAGCATTACGACCCCGGCTATTTGCGCTCGCTGCACAACAATTACCCGCAACTCGATCAGGCCATTCGCTTGGAGCCGGCCGACGGCAGCCCTGCCAGCCTGCAAGCGCTGGCGCGGCAATTGCTGGACAAGTAGTTGGCCCAGTAGCTGGTCATGTCGCTGGCCAGATCGCCGGTTTAGAACCTCCGCACTTGTCTTGGATCAAGGCCAGCGCGGGCCGAGCATGGCAATATTTGCAGCACATGCTGACCGACAAAGCCCTCCAAGAATCCCGTTGCTTCGGCGTCAAGCCGGTGCCGCTGCTGCGCCCGCTCGGCTGGCTGGCGCGCGGCTGGGCCGACCTGCGGCGCTGCCCGGGCCCCGGGCTGCTGCAAGGTTTGCTGCTGGCCGGGCCAGGGGCCTTGCTGATGCTGCTGGCCCGTCACCAGTTCTGGTGGTTGGCGGGGGCTTTCAGCGGCTTCTTGCTGGTGGCCCCGGTGCTGGCGACCGGTTTTTACGCCGTCAGCCGCGAGCTGGCACAGGGCGGGCACCCGACGATGCGGACCGTGCTGCGCGCCTGGCAACCACGCGACGGCCGCTTGATCCGCTTCGGCTTGCTGTTGGCACTGGCCGGCAGCGGCTGGGTGCTGTGCTCGGCGGCCCTGATCACGGGCTTTACCCACACGCCGATCACCACCCCGGAGGAGTTCATCCGGCAGGTGGTGCTGGACGACAGCTCGCTGCTGTTTGAGGCCTGGCTGGCCTTGGGTGCCTTGCTGGCCGCACCGCTGTTTGCGTCCACGGTGGTGACGATTCCGCTGCTGATGGACCGGCGGGTCAGCGTGCTGGCTGCCGTCTACATCAGTTGGCGAGTGGTGATGGAGCACCCGGCTGCGGTGGCGCTGTGGGCCGCCTTGCTGATGGGCCTGACGCTGCTGGGCATGGCCAGCCTGATGCTGGGTTTGGTCGTGATCCTGCCGGTGCTGGGCCATGCCAGCTGGCATGCTTACTGCGATCTGGTCGCGACGGAAACTTAGCCCCATGTTTGGCTACACCGAACAACAAATCGCCCAGTTCGGCCTGACCTACGGCGTCGGTGCCTTCATGCTCTACATGGTGTTCATCATCTTGCAGCTGGCGCGCGAGTCCAAGGCCGGCCGCTTCGGCACCTTCATCTTGCTGCTTGGCCTGGGCTTTGGCTTGGTCGGTTTCTTGGCCAAGGGCGCGATCAAGTGGTTCATGACCGGCCTCGGCTGAAGCAGGAGCGGGACGCGGGTTCAAAGCAAAGCGCTGTACCACCGCAGGTCGAGCAAGTGGCGTGTCAGTTGATGACTGCGGCCGTCCGGGTCGGCCAGGTTGTGGAGGATGTCGAAGTGGTTGCAGCCGGGGATTTCCTCGCAGATCGGCACCGCACGACGGCCCCAAGCTTGGCGGATCAGGCGGTTCTGGCGGCGCAACTCCTCGCTCTCGTCCGCGCCCACCACCGCATACAGCGGCGCATCGGGGGCCGGGAAATTCACCGGGCTGAGTCGCCGCACGCTGTCGGCGTCGAG
>JBIIVZ010000262.1:0-4234 GCA_044339175.1 Roseateles sp. | reverse complement strand
ACTACGGCGAGTTGTGACTTTTCGCCACCCTTGTAGGTGTACATCGTCAAAGCACCGTTCTTGATGTCGCCCTTGTTGTCAAAAGCAATCGTTCCAGTCACGCCCTTGTAGCCTTCTGTCTTCGCCAACTCGGGCAGGTACTTGGCCGGTTCTGCTGAACCCGCTTTGACCATCGCCGCCACCAACACGTTGACAGCGTCGTAAACGTAGGGAGCGTAGATTTGAACGTCGACCTTGTACTTTTCCTTGAACCGAGCCTTGAACGCGTCAGACGACTTCTTCGACTCGCCCTCGACACCGCCAGCTTCGGCACAGATCACTTGACCGTCACCCATGGTGCCGGCGGCCAACTTAGGCAATTCACCCGAGCAGATGCCATCACCGCCCATGAACTTGGCTTCGATGCCCAAGCCCTTCATCTGGCGCAGCATGGGACCCGCGACGGCGTCCATGCCACCGAAGAACACCACGTCGGGCTTCTTAGCCTTCAATGAGGTCAGGATGGCGCTGAAGTCGGTCGCCTTGTCGTTCGTGAATTCACGGCCGACGATCTTGCCGCCCGCAGCTTTCACGCCCTTTTCGAACTCGTCGGCTACCCCTTGACCGTAAGCTGTGCGGTCATCGATCACGGCGATCGATTGGCCCTTGACGTCCTTGACGGCGTAACGACCCAGCGTACCGCCGAGGTGCACGTCATCAGCAACGACGCGGAACGTCGTCTTGTAGCCGTTGCGTGTGAACTTAGGGTTGGTTGCCGAGGGCGAGACCTGCGGAATACCCGCGTCGCTGTACACCTTGGAGGCCGGAATCGAGGTACCAGAATTCAGGTGCCCCACCACGCCATTGACCTTGGCATCGACCAGCTTCTGGGCGGCTGCCGTGCCTTGCTTCGGATCGCCTGCGTCGTCTTCAGCCAGCAACTCAAATTTGGCCTTTTTGCCGCCGATCATGACGCCCTTGGCGTTCAAGTCTTCGATGGCCATCCGAGCGCCCATTTCGTTGTCCTTGCCCAGGTGAGCAATGGCTCCGCTGGTTGGGCCGACGTGGCCGATCTTCACGATCAGCTCTTGCGACATGGCCGCGCCGCTCAGCAGAATCGCTACCGCGCCAACAACAACATTCAACTTGACTTGCATGAATTACCTCCGGATGGGAAGAAAGAGATCTCTTTGCTGTTGAGAAAACAACTTTTAGAAGATACCCTAAAAACGACACTGCACTTACTGGGGAAAGCCTGGAAATGATCTGCGAACGACGTAAATTGGCATCGCTTTGTCGACTCTAAACAACGCTCCCCGCGCCGGTCCAATCGATTGCAGCGCGATTCAGTCGTTCGTATTTTTTGTCCGCTTCGCTAGAGCCTGTTGAATCAGCGCTTCCACCTGAGGCAAGAGTCGGGCTCGCAAGTCAGCGACGGCAGCGTCAACCACAGCGGCGATCGATTGGCGCAACACAGCATCGATCAGCACAGGCTCACCGGCCAACATTTCAGACTCCGCAGCGGCCCCAACCAAGAGCGGCATGGCATCGACACCCGCAGCGGCATCGCTGGCCCCGGTGCTGGCCCCGGTGCTGGCCCCTGTGCCGGTACCGGGGCCGGGAAATTGCAAATCAGCAGCGTCCAACACCTCGGTCAAGGTGGGCACCATGCGTTGCGAAAAAGCCGTCACGACGGCACCACATGGTGGCTAACAGCATGGCCCAATTGCTTGTACTGTCGAAAGCGTTGCCGGCCGGCCTCGACCTGCTCAGGGTCCTTCGACACCACCTCCAGCACGCGCTGAAACTGCTCGAAATTAGCGGGTATCGCCATCCCAAGATTCAGCAAGACCTCGCGATGGGGGAGTACTTCGCAGTGCTCGGCCAGCAAAATCGTGGTGACGGCGCTGCGCGAATCGGCGGCAGCCCCGGTCGGCAAATGCAAATGCGGCACGAACTCCGTGGCTTCAAAACTCCACAGCGCCTTGTCCAAGCGTTCCAGCAAGGTGGCCGAACCGCATACGCCGATATGCGCCCCGCTTTGTTGTGCCTTGCGCAGCAAGCGGCACACGTAGGCCAAGCGCTCCGGCACCGCCGTGTAGAAACTCACCTGACAGCTTGGAGTTGTGAGCACGCGGCAGCGACTCAGCGGACTTGCGACAACACGAAGTGAGTCAACAGGCCGACGGGACGACCGGTGCCGCCCTTGGCCGCCCCACTCTTCCAGGCGGTCCCGGCAATGTCCAAGTGGCCCCAGCGGAATTTACTGGCAAATCGCTGCAAGAATTTGGCGGCGGTGATGGAGCCACCGGCACGCGAGCCCACATTGGCCACATCGGCAAAATTGCTTTTCAAACCCTCCTCGTATTCATCGTCCAAAGGCATGCGCCAGCACAGATCAAGCGACGCTTCACCGGCCGCCGCCAAAGCCGCAGCCACTTCGTCATCGTTGGCGTACATGCCGCTGCGCACGCCGCCCAGAGCGATCACGCAGGCACCGGTCAAAGTGGCCACGTCCACCACCACAGAAGGCTTGAAGCGCTCGGCGTAGGTCAGCGCATCGCACAGCACCAACCGGCCCTCGGCATCGGTGTTCAGAATTTCAATGGTTTGCCCAGACATTGAAGTCACGACATCGCCGGGCTTCAAGGCTCGGCCGCTGGGCATGTTTTCACAGGCCGCGATGATGACAACCAGATTGAGCTTGGGTTTGATTTCGGCCACCGCGCGCAGGGCACCCAGCACGCTGGCAGCCCCGCCCATGTCGAACTTCATTTCGTCCATCTCGGCGCCCGGCTTCAACGAGATACCGCCGGAGTCAAAGGTGATGCCTTTGCCGACCAGCACCACGGGTGCCTGCGCCTTGGCGGCACCGTCGTAGCGGGCCACGATGAAGCGCAGCGGCTCGTCTGAGCCCTGTGCAACCGATAAGAACGAGCCCATACCGAGCTTCTCGACGGCCTTCTTATCCATCACCTCGACCTTCAACCCATGGCTCAGCCCCAGCGCCTTGGCTTGCTCGCCCAGATAGGTCGGGGTGGCGAAGTTGCCCGGCAAATTGCCGCATTCGCGCGCCAGCTCAACGCCGGCTGCAATCGCCTGACCCAGCGCAACACCGGCCTTTGCCACCTTGGCCGCACCCGCATCGGCCTTGTCCAGCAGCAACGTCACCTTGACCAACTTGGACGGTGCAGGCGCGCTGGGCTTGGTATGGCGATAAACATAAACCGATTCACCGGCCGCCAGAGCAAACTGCTCTGCCAAACCTGTGGTCATCGCATCGAAACCCACAAAGGCCACCGCCGCATGTGCGACGCCGCGGCCTTTGAGCTGGGCAAATCCGTGCAACAGAGCGGCACGGGCAGCCTTCAAACTGGGCTTACCTGCAGCCGCCAACACCAAGCGCGGTGCTTTCACACCCTGCGGACGCTGCAAAGTCAGCGTCTTGCCGGCCTTCAACTCGAAGTCACCCAACTTGACGGCGTCGTTGATCAGCACGGTCAGGCCAGCGTCAAATTCGGCAGGCAAGGCCTCGCCGGCTATCACCAAAATCAGAGCGTCGCTTGGCAAAGCTGCCAGTGCGTCGAAGGCTGTTGACTGGGTACGGAAGTCCATAATGTCGCCGATTAGATAAAGTGCCCGAATGTTATTCGATTCCACCGTCAAGAAAGAACTGGCCCGCAGCTTCGGCGTGACCCTCGTGGTCATCCTCACCATCGTCTTGACGATGATGCTGATTCGTACCCTTGGCCAAGCGGCGGGGGGTAATGTGGCACCGCAAGATGTGATGTTGCTGATGGGCTATGCCTCGTTGGCCCATTTGCCGACCATGCTGACACTGTCGCTCTTCATTGCCATCGTCGCCACGCTGGGCCGCATGTACCGGGAGTCAGAGATGACCATCTGGTTCGCCAGCGGTGTCGGCCTGAGCCGCTTCGTCCGGCCGGTGATGAGCATGGCTTGGCCCGTGTTGCTGGGCGTCATCGTCCTGGAGCTGCTGGTGTGGCCCTGGGGTAACAAGAACAGCGAGCAGTTGAGCCAGGTGTACGAAAAGCGCAGCGATTTGTCGCGCGTGGCACCGGGCCAATTTCAAAGCTCGCGCGATGGATCTCGGGTCTTCTTCATCGACCGCGACAGCCAGGACGGCCGCACCGGCAGAAACGTCTTCATCCTGTCAACCCAAGGCAGCACCGAATCGGTCACTACCTCGCTGAAGGGCCAAATCGAGTTGGCCGGCAACGACAGATTCCTGGTG
>JBIIVZ010000261.1:0-4259 GCA_044339175.1 Roseateles sp. | reverse complement strand
GATCGGCCGACGCCTTTGCCTTCGAAAACGCGCTGAACCGGGCTTATGATGCGGCCCGCAACCGGTTGCTCGACCGTGTTCACGACCGCATCATTGCCACCTTGCTCGCCATGCCTTTGAGTCCTTCGAGTCAGGGCGCTGCGGCCGACAATTCAAATGATTCAGGAGATCAGGCGATCAACGTCGCCCAAGCCGCATGACCCATAGTGCTTCCAACGCCCCTGCCTCCGCCCAAACACCTGCCCAAACGCCTGTCCGAGCACCCGCTCCTCGTTATGCCCGCATCCTGGGCACTGGCAGTTATTTGCCGCCGCAGCGCCTGACCAACGCCGATCTGGTCGCGCGTTTGGCACAAGACGGGATTGAAACCTCCGACGAGTGGATCGTCGAGCGCACCGGCATCCGGGCGCGCCATTTTGCGGCGGCCGGCGTGTGTGCCAGCGACTTGGCTCTGCCAGCTGCGCAGGCGGCGCTGGAGGCGGCAGGCGTGGTGGCCAGCGAGATCGACCTGATCATTGTCGCCACCTCGACGCCCGACATGGTGTTCCCGTCCACCGCCTGTTTGCTGCAGCACAAGCTGGGCATTGCCGGCGGCGCGGCGTTTGACTTGCAGGCGGTTTGTTCCGGCTTCGTCTACGCATTGACGGTGGCCGACGCGATGATTCGCACCGGCTCGGCGACCAAGGCGCTGGTGATCGGTGCGGAAGTGTTCTCGCGCATTCTCGATTTCAAGGACCGTGGCACCTGCGTGCTGTTTGGCGACGGCGCGGGGGCTGTGGTGCTGGGTGCCAGCGACACGCCCGGCATCTTGGCCACCGAGCTGCATGCAGATGGCAGCCACGCAGGCATCCTGTGCGTGCCAGGCAGCGTTTCCGGCGGGAAAATTCTGGGCGATCCGCTGCTGAAAATGGACGGGCCAGCCGTCTTCAAGCTGGCCGTCGGGGTGCTGGATAAAGTAGCTCGGGCGGTGCTTGAAAAAGCCGGCCTCCAAGCCTCGGACGTCGACTGGTTGATTCCCCACCAAGCCAATATCCGCATCATGACCAGCACCGCCAAGAAGCTGAAGATGTCGATGGATCAAGTGATCGTCACCGTCGATCAGCACGGCAACACCTCCGCCGCCTCCATCCCGCTGGCGCTTGATTCCGCAGTCCGCTCCGGCAAGATCAAGCCCGGCGACACGCTGCTGCTGGAAGGCGTCGGCGGTGGGTTCACTTGGGGCGCGGTACTGCTGAACTTTTAAACGAGATTTAAGACCTTGTGGGATAGACCGCCGCTGTACCCAGCAAGCTCTGTCCCCAACTGATTAAGTGAGAAATGACAACACCCTTCGCATTCGTTTTCCCCGGTCAAGGCTCGCAAAGTGTGGGCATGCTGAACGCTTGGGGCGACCACCCGGTGGTGGCCAGCACCTTGGCCGAAGCTTCTGACGCCCTGGGCGAGGACATCGCTGCCATGATCAAGACCGGCCCGAAAGAGCTGCTCGATCTGACCACCAACACTCAGCCGCTGATGTTGACGGCGGGCATCGCCTGCTACCGCGCCTGGATCGCTGAAACCGGCTTGCTGCCGGCGGCGGCGGCGGGCCACTCGCTCGGCGAGTACACCGCGCTGGTGGCGGCCGGTGCGCTGACGCTGGCTCAGGCCTTGCCCCTGGTTCGATTTCGGGCCCAGGCGATGCAACAGGCCGTGCCGGTGGGTGTGGGTGCGATGGCAGCGATTCTGGGGCTGGAAGCGCAAGCGGTGCGCGACGGTTGCGCGCAAGCAGCGGCGCTGGTCGGCGAGCCGGTCGAGGCGGTCAACTTCAACGACCCAAAGCAAACCGTCATTGCCGGCACCAAGGCGGCGGTGGACAAGGCCTGCGAGATGCTGAAAGCGGCGGGTGCCAAGCGCGCCTTGCTGTTGTCGGTGTCGGCACCGTTCCATTCCAGCTTGATGAAGCCAGCCGCCGAAGCGCTGAAAGCTCGCCTGGCTGACACCGAGTTCGGCGCATTGCAGTTTCCCGTCATCAACAACGTGGATGTCGCCAAGGTCGGCGCTGCCGCTGGGCTGCGCGATGCGCTCTATCGCCAGGCCTTTGGCGCGGTGCGCTGGGTCGAAGTGGTGCAGGCGCTGAAGCGTGAGGGCTTGATGCATGTGTTCGAATGCGGACCGGGCAAGGTGCTGGCTGGCATGGCCAAGCGGATTGATGCCGACCTCGTCAGCAGTGTGGTGCTGGACCCGCTGACCCTGACCGAGACACGCGTCTTGTTGGGCTAAAAGAGAAGCACATGAGTACAGAAATTAGCATCAAAGAGCCTATCCAAGGGCAAATTGCCTTGGTGACCGGAGCCAGTCGCGGCATCGGTCGTGCGATTGCGCTGGCGCTCGCCGAGCAGGGCTATGTGGTCATCGGCACCGCCACCACCGAGGCCGGTGCCGCCGCCATCAGCGCTGCGCTTGAGGCTTTGGGCGGCCGAGGTCTGCTGCTGAACGTCAACGACGGGGCCGCTATTGATGCGGCCATCGACGCGCTGGTGAAGGCCCACGGTGGCTTGCAAGTGTTGGTCAACAATGCCGGCATCACGCGCGACACCCTGTCCATGCGGATGAAGGATGACGACTGGGATGCGGTGCTCGACACCAATTTGAAGGCCGTATTCCGCATGAGTCGCGCGGTCATGCGCACCATGATGAAACAGCGTTATGGCCGCATCATCAACATCACATCGGTGGTGGGCGCTTCAGGCAATGCGGGGCAGGCCAACTACGCGGCGGCCAAGGCCGGTGTGGCGGGCATGACGCGGTCATTGGCGCGCGAATTGGGCAGCCGAGGCATCACCGTCAACTGTGTGGCCCCCGGTTTCATCGCGACCGACATGACCGAAAGCCTGCCCGAGGCGCAGAAAGCCGCCTTGCTGGCGCAGATCCCGGTGGGGCGTTTGGGGGAACCTCGGGAAATTGCCGATGCGGTCGTCTTCCTTGCGTCACCGAAGGCAGCCTACATTACCGGCAGCGAATTGCATGTCAATGGCGGCATGTTCATGAATTGAATGGGGGACTTGCACAAAACCGCCTTAGCGTCGTTCTGCCTTCTTGTCGTACAAGGCGCACTACCTGCGTTGGCAGGCCTGGCTGAGACATTTTTGCGTAAGTCCTGTTGATTTGAATTGCGGCGCGGGCATCCTGCTTTCGCCCACCGGATTTGCCCGGCCGGTGAGGTTCTTTGAAGTGACGAGTTGCCTGTACCCAGGCGCATCACTCCACTGGCCTTAGAATCCCGGGCTGTTCCTAACAAACCCCCTCCTGGAGGAGTCATGAGCGATATCGAAGCACGTGTCAAGAAAATCATCGCCGAGCAACTCGGCGTGCCTGAGTCCGATGTGACCAACGAAAAGGCCTTTGTGGCCGACCTGGGCGCAGACTCGCTCGACACCGTGGAGTTGGTGATGGCACTCGAAGACGAGTTTGGCATCGAAATCCCCGATGAAGAAGCCGAGAAAATCACCAGCGTCCAGCTGGCGATTGACTACGCCGTCAAGCACCAGAAAGCCTGAGCGTTCTGGCATCAACCAAGAGTTTGTTGAACAAGGTCTGGGCCATCTGAATCGTTGGACTGGGGCGTTTTGTGGCGCAGCAAAAATCGACATGGCGTGCCATGCTTTTTTGCAGTCTGCCGAGCGCTCCAATCCACCTGCTTGATGGCCCGGCGTTTTTAACGAGTTCGAACTGAATCACCCCCACTGCATGAGCCGTCGTCGCGTTGTCGTTACTGGACTTGGTCTGATCAGCCCCGTTGGAAATACGGTGTCTGAAGGCTGGGCCAACGTCTTGGCCGGTCAATCCGGCATTGACCGCATCACCCGCTTTGATCCCAGCAATTTCTCCTGCCATTTCGCCGGGGAAGTGAAGGGCTTCAATGGGGATGAGTACTTTCCTGCCAAGGAAGGGCGGCACATGGATGCTTTCATCCATTACGGATTGGCGGCGTCCATTCAAGCAGTGAGGGACTCCGGTTTGCCGACCGGTGATCAGTTGAGCGAAGAACAAGCCGAGCGCATTGGCGTGCTGGTGGGGTCTGGAATTGGTGGCTTGCCACTGATCGAAGAAACCCACGGCGAGCTGATGGCGCGCGGACCGCGACGGGTGTCGCCGTTCTTCGTGCCGGCGTCCATCATCAACATGATTTCTGGTCATGTGTCGATCAAGTTCGGTTTCCAAGGGCCGAACCTGGCCATCGCGACAGCCTGTACCACGGGCTTGCACGCGATCGGTGAGGC
>JBIIVZ010000260.1:0-4269 GCA_044339175.1 Roseateles sp. | reverse complement strand
GCCTCACCCGCTGGCCAGCAAGCTGACGCTGGGCGGCTGCAACTCGACCCGGCAAACCACGCAATCGCCGCGCTGAGTCAGGGTCAAGCTGGCGGTACGGCGCGGCAGCAGTGCCCGCACCAAGGCCAGGCCCGAGACGCCGCCCGGCACTTGGTTGAGGTTGAAATCCGGCGGCAAATGGCCCGGATTGACGATCTCGACCGCCACACCGTCGGTGCCGCAGATCAGCGTGCAAGTGACCTCGCTGTCGCGACTGTGTTTGATGGCGTTGGTCAACAGCTCGTTGAGGGTCAGCGCAATCGGAATCGACTCGGCTTCGGGCAGCGACCATTGCTGCGCTTGCGCCTCGGTCGGCCCTTCAACCCGGGAGTTGATGCTGCGGCCCGACATCCGCTGCACCGAGCCGATGATGGCCTCCATCACCCGGTGAATCCGCAGCGGCCCGGAGCTGCCGACTTGCAGGCCGTAGACCTGGGCAATCGCATGCACTTGGCCGACTGCCTCGTTGATGACGCCGGCCACTTCGGGGCGGCGCGTGGCGATCTGCTGCAACAAGCCGGCCACACCTTGCAGATTGTTCTTGATCCGGTGGTGCACCTCGCGCACCAGCAATTCGCGTTGCGCAATGGCATCCTGAAAGCGTGCTTCCTCGGCGACGCGGTGTTCGGTCACGTCGCTGGCTACCATCAGCAATTGCTCCGGCGCGCCCGAGCTTTCGCTGCCGCTGCCGTCATCGGTGCCGGCCAGGCGCAGGAAGCGGGCATCCCAGACGCGCAACTGCTCGTTGCTGCCCAGCCGGTACTCGCGTTGCAACACATTGCTGGCCCCGTCGCGCAACGCCGCCTGCATGTCGCGGCGGATCATCTCGCCTTGCTCGGCCCCGAACAAATCCTCCGGGCTGGCCCCCATCAGCGAGGCTTCGCTGCGCCCGGCCAGCGCCGCTGCGGCCTGGTTGATCTGCTCGACGCACAGCGTGGTCGCATCATGCAAGCTGATGGCCAGCGGCGCGGCCTCGATGATGCGAGCCAAACTGGCCTGCGCCTGGGCGGTCTGTGCTTCGGCCTGGCGACGCCGTTCAATGTCCAGCAGCGCGTAGGTCAACAAACGGCCGGTGGCGCGCGCACCGGTGACGACCGCATTGCCGACGACCCAGAATTCACGGCCGTCGCGCGCAATCAGCCGGCACTCGAAGGTCTCGGTCTGGCCTTCGCTCAATTCGTCCAGGTACTGGGTCTGGCGGAACGGGTGATCGGAGGCCGGTGTGGCCGCAATACTCATCGGGCGGCCGACAAATTCACTGAGATCGCCGCCGAACATGCGCCGCGCCGAGCGGTTCATCCACTCGATGCCGCCCCGGCCGACGGTCACGATGCCGACCAGCACCGAGTCCAGCACCGCCCGCTCGCGCTCGGTCTGCAGCATCAGCGACTGTTGTGCGGTCCGGCGGTCGTCCACGTTCACATAGGTGGCAATCTGCCCTTCATCGGGGGCCCCGGGCCGCATCACGCGCTTGCTGACCTGCATCCACATCACCGAGCCATCGCGCCGGCGCACGCGCCGCTCGCCACGCCAAAGTCCATCGGTTGCCAGCGCCAGCTTGACGATGGCCTGGTCATGTTCGTAGTCCTGCTGGCTCTCGAACAGCTCTTGGTGGGGCAGGCCGTTGAGTTCGTGGATGCGATAACCGGTCATGACGGCCAGGGCGTCGTTGGCGCGCGCGATGCGGCCGTTGAGCAAAATGGCGATGCCTACATCGGACAAGCTGAACATCAGCTCACGGTCTTGCACCAGCGCTTCGAGCTCGGCCTGCTGTGCTTTCAGCCGGCTGATGTCACTGATGACGGCGATGATTTCTGGGTCGCCGGCCTGTTCTCCGGGTTTGTCGTCGGCCGGGTCCGCTGAGCTGTCACTGTCCACCACGCGGCGCAAGCTCAGCGACAGCCAGCGCGGTTGCAGCAGCTCACTGCCCACTTGCAGAAATTCGGCTTCAAAGGTGTGCAGCGTCTGCAATTGCGGCAGCGCGGCCTGTATCTTGGCTTCCAGGTCCGGCAGGGCGGCAAACAACTGTGCCACCGGTGTGCCGATGGCGGGTGTTTTGGGCAGGCCCAGCATGTGCTCAAAGCCGTGGTTGCAGCGCAACAGACGCTCACCGCGCAAATAGGCCAGCCCCAGGCTGGCCCCGTCCATGATCGTGGTCAGTTCATGCAGCAACTGCTCGCTGCGGTTTTCCGCTTGCTGCTGGGCTGTGACATCCAGCGTGACCACCGAGGTGGTGCGCTGACCGGACGCCAATTGTCCCGGCTCCACCCGCGTCAACAGCCAGCGCCGTCCCAGCTCCGGGTGGCGCACCGCGTAGCGCACTTCGATCCGGTCGCCTTTTTTCAGGGCCCGCTGCAAGCGTGCGAACTCGGGCAGTGACGCCGCCTCGACGATGTCACGGCCCACACCCTGCAAGCCCGCCGCCGAGTTGCGCGGGCTGCCGGCCGATGGCGAGCGAGGCGCGCGAGGGCTCAGCCAACCGGCGTCTTGCTGAAAAGTGGCCAAGCCGACGCCGGCGGTGTCCATCAAGGCGTCCAGTTGTTGATGGGCCAGATCGCGTTCTTGCTCGGCGCTGTGATCGCTCAGCACCGCGATGAAGCGCCGGGCTGTGCCCTGGACGCGGCTGACCAGGGGTGCTACGCGGCCTTGCAACCAGCGCGTGCGACCGGCCAAGTCGGTCAGGTGTGCCTGGGTCAGCCGTGCGGTACTGCCAGCGGGGCCGCCGTCCAGCGGCCAGCCCAGCAGGGTGTGCAAGGCGCTGTCGGTCTGCGTGTTGGTGTTGGCATGGGTATCGACACCGGCACCGGCACCGGCATCAGTACTGGCACTGGCCACGTTCAGCCGCAGCGGCGTTGGCTGGAACAGCGCGGCAAAAGCGCTGTTGTGCTGCAGGATTGCGCCCGTGTCGTCGAACAACACCATCGCCAGTGGGCTGAGCTCCAGCCATTGCGCCAGGTCGACTGCGTTTGTGTTTGTGTTTGTGTTTGCATTTGCATTTGCATTTGCCTTTGCCTTTGCGCCAGCCTCGGCCGTCAGCGTGCCGCTGCGCAGCGCTGACGGCTGAGTGCTGGTCAGCGCGGTGATCTGTTTGCCCCGCAGCTTTTCCTCCAGTCGGCCGTGCAGCAACCAGCGTGCGGCATCGGCTTCGCGCGGTGGCAGCGCCAGCAGGGTCAGGGCGGCACGCTGACCCTCCGCGAGCTTCAGGCTGGGGGCGGGCGGGCCGCTGCGGCCCTCTTGCAACGCCCGACTGGCCAAACGCAGCCAGTCACCCAAGCGACCGCCGTGGTGGGTTTGCATGTGGTGCAAGCCTTTGGCGTGTTCCTGGCCCGGTGCCTGGCCAAGCCACTGTTGGGCAGCCGGGTTGGCTTCCAGCACCTCCAGCGCTTCGCCGAGCAGCAGGACCGGGTCGCTGATCAGGTTCAGCACCAAGCGCAGTGCGGTCAAATCTTGCGGCAAGAGGGAGAGCTGAGCAGACATTGAAGCGGAGTTTACGGGCACGGCGCTAACGGACCGGTGCGGCGGTCGCTGCACGACCTGCGAATCCGCGCGGCTTTGGGTGAGCTCACCCGCTCACTCCAGTTGCGCAGCCTTGGCCAAAGCGCGCATGACGCAAGAATTGATCTCGTTGGCATCCAGCATCAGCTGCTCGGCGGCGCTGCGGTAGTCGTAGACGGACTCCTCCTCGATCGCGCGCACCAACTCCAGATACGGCTGATAGGGGCCGCTGGCATCGTGCAAGGCCTGGTGGACGCGGTCCGGCACGGGAATAGCGGCCAGCAACTGGCTGAACGGCTGCTGCAACATGTGGTCGAGCAAGGAGAACAAGCCGCAAATGAACATCTCATCGGCCAGGCTGGCGTCGCTTGCGCTCTTGGCCAGCTCCTCCATCAAAATGCCCCGGCGCAAGGCCGCAAACATGATGGGCCGCATGCTGTGGTCCTTGCTGGCAGTGGTCAGTAGCAGGGCCAGCCAGCGCTTCATGCGCGAGTAGCCCAGCAGCATGATGGCGTGGCGGAACGAGGCCACCTCGACCGGCAAGCCGAAGGCGGCCGAGTTCAGGTAGCGCAGCAGCTTGAAAGCCAAGCTGGGGTCGCGCTTGAGGGTCTGCTCCAGCCGTTCCACGTCTTCGCCCTGGTCGACCCGCGACATCAGCTCGACGATCACTTGCAGATCGGTCTGCAGCTCACGCTTGACCGCAGCCCCGGCCGGCGGCTCATACGGCCCTTGCAT
>JBIIVZ010000259.1:0-4278 GCA_044339175.1 Roseateles sp. | reverse complement strand
TGGCAGCGCGCGATTTCTTTCTCGACCTCTACAGCACCGCGCTGCTGGAGGGCGAGATCATCACCGCCTGCGAGTTGCCCGTGCGTCGCAGCAGCGAGCTGTTCGCTTTTGATGAGTTGGCGCGCCGACACGGCGATTACGCCATCGTCGGCCTGGCCGTGGCGGCTGACCGGCAAGCGCTGGGTCCGAGTTTGGGCCTGGCGCGGCTGCGACTGGCCTTTCTCGGCCTCGGCACGACGCCGATCCGCGCCCGCCGCACCGAGGCCTTGTTTGCCGAGCGGCCGCTGACCACGGCCTTGCTGGAGGAATGCATCGCCTCGCTGCAAACCGAGTTGATGCCGTTGGCCGATTTGACGAACTCCGCCGCCACCAAGCGCCATCTGGCCTGCGTGCTGGCGCGCCGCTCGCTCGGTTCGATGTTGACGTCGCTGTCGACTTTGCCGTTCAGTGCGCAAACCAGCCAAGGATGAATCCATGAACGATACCCAATTGATCCAAATCACCGTCAACGGGCAGTCGCGGCGCTGTGCCGTTGCGCCGCGCCAGCATCTGGTAGATTTTTTGCGCGAGGACCTGGGCCTGACCGGCACCCATCTCGGTTGCGAGCACGGCGTTTGCGGTGCCTGCACCGTGAAGCTCGACGGCCAAGTGGTGCGCGGTTGCTTGGTGCTGGCGGTGCAAGCCGATGGCTGCAGTGTGGAGACGGTTGAAGGCTTGACCGAGGGCGGCAGCATGCGCGATTTGCAAGACGCTTTCGTGGCGCGCAATGCGCTGCAATGCGGCTTTTGCACCTCGGGCATGTTGATGGCCGCCGCCGAGTTGATCGAAACACGGCCGGATGCCGGGCGCGAAGAAGTGCGCGCCTGGATTTCGGGCAACTATTGCCGCTGCACCGGCTACCAAGCCATCGTCGATGCCATTTGCGACGTCTTGGCGGCTCGCAAAGTCAGCCAATCCGGTATGGGAGTCGCCGCATGAACGCCCCTGATCGTCAACTGATCACCGATCCAGAAATCCTGCCCGCCGTCACCGAGGACCCGCGCTATATCGGCGCGGCTGTCAGTCGGCCGGGTGCTCGCCGTTTGGTCGAGGGCCGGGGTACCTATGTGGACGACATCAAGCTGCCGCGCATGGCCCATGTCGTTTATTGGCGGTCGCCGGTTGCGCATTGCCGCATCGTCAGCATTACGCGTGACTTCGCGCGCCTGATGCCCGGCGTGCTGGCCATCGTCGACGGGGCCGAAGTGGCCACGATTTGTAAACCCTGGGTGGCCACGCTGGGCCACTTGGTCGGCATGAAATCAGCGCCGCAGCACGCGTTGGCGATCGACCGCGCCTGCTGGCAGGGTGAACCGGTGGTGGCCGTGGTGGCCGAGACCCGTGCGCAGGCCGAAGACGCGCTGCAATATCTGCAAGTCGAATGGGAGGCGCTGCCGGCCGCCACCGAGATGGAAACAGCCCTTGCCTCGACCACCCCGGTGATTCACCCCGAACTCGGCGACAACCTCTGCTTCAGCCGCAGCCTGGACACCGGCGGCGTCGACGCTGCTTTTGCGGCTGCCGATGTGGTGGCCGAGGCGACCTTCAACTTCGGTCGCCACACCGGCGTGACGCTGGAGCCACGCTGCCAGATTGCCGACTGGAACCCGGGCGAACAGCGCCTGACCGTCTACCACTCGCAGCAGGCACCGCACATGATGCAGGACCTGTATGCCCGCCAGTTCGGCCTTGCTGAAACGGCGGTGCGCGTCATTTGCAAAGACGTCGGCGGCTCCTTCGGTATCAAGGTCCACGCCTATCCGGACGACTTTGCCACGGTGGCGCTGTCTATTCTGCTGAAGCGCCCGGTCAAGTTCGTGGCCGACCGCTTGGAGTCCTTCACCAGCGATATCCATGCGCGCGAGCACCGCATCAAGGGCCGCATCGCCGCCAACAAGGACGGCGATATCTTGGCCTTCGAGATCGAAGACCTCACCGGCATCGGCCCCTATTCGATGTTCCCGCGCACCAGTGCGATCGAGGGCAATCAGGTCGTCAATCTGACCGGCGGCCCTTATCGGCACAAGGAATATCGGGCTTCGCTGCAAGTGGTGTTCTTGAACAAGTCGCCCACCTGCCAGTACCGCGGCGTCGGCCACCCGATCGCCTGCGCGGTGACCGAAGGGCTGGTGGACTTGGCCGCCGCGCAGCTGAAGATGGACCCGTTGGCCTTCCGCCAGCGCAATGTGATCCGCGACGACGAATACCCGGCCACCGGTGCCTCCGGCATCAAGTTGGAAGTGTTGTCGCACCAGCAATGTCTGAGCCGGATGGAAGCGCTGATCGACTATCCGGCCTTGCGGGCCGAGCAAGCGCTGCTGCGCGAGCGCGGCATCTACCGCGGCATCGGCTTTGCGGCACTGATCGAGCTGACCAATCCGGGGGCCGCTTTTTACGGCGTTGGCGGCGCGCGGATTGCTGCGCAAGACGGTGCCACGATGCGGCTGGAGCCGAGCGGTGCCGTCACCGTGCTGGTCAGCGTCGGCGAGCAAGGGCAGGGCGCAGAAGCCATCTTTGCGCAGATCGCGGCCGATGCGGTCGGCGTGGCCATGGCGCAGGTCCGTGTCATCACCGGCGACACCGACGTGACCCCGTATGGCGGCGGTACCTGGGCGTCACGCGGGGCCGGCATTGGCGGCGAGGCGGTGCTGCAAGCCGGCTTGGCGCTGCGCCAGAATATTTTGCAAGTGGCGGCGGTGATCTTGAGTCGCGACGCTGGCGGCTTGGCCTTACGCCGCGATCAAGTCATTGATGCCGACTCCGGTGCCGAGCTGCTGACCTTGGCCGAACTGGGCCGCGTCGCTTACTTCCGCCCCGACACCTTGCCGGCCGGTTTCACGCCCGAGCTGATGGTGACGCGGCATTACGCCCAGCGCGACTATCCGTTCATCTTTACGAACGGCGTGCAAGTGTCCTACGTGGAGGTGGATGTGGACACCGGCTTCGTCACGCTGCTCAAACATTGGGCGGTGGAGGACTGCGGGCGCGTCATCAACCCGATGCTGGTGGATGAGCAGATGCGCGGTGCCATCGTGCAAGGCATTGGCGGCGCGTTGTTCGAGGAATGTTTGTATGACGCCAGCGGCCAGTTGCTGAACGGCAGCATGGCCGACTATCTGGTGCCGATGGCCGGTGAGATGCCCGACATCGTCGTCGCCCATGTGCAGACGCCGACGGCCAGCTCCAAACTGGGTGCCAAAGGGGCCGGTGAGGCCGGCACGGCCGGAGCGCCGGCGGCGGTCATGAACGCCATCAATGACGCGCTGCGGCCGCTCGGTGCCGCCGTCTTTTCGCAACCGTTCACGCCGGAGAAAATTTTGCGGGCGCTCGGTCGGGTGCCATGAGCCTTGCGTGGCGGGGCAAAGTCAACCAATGCCAATTCAGCCAAAGCCACTTCAGCCCAAACAAGGCTCGGCCGTCTATCAGCTGCCGATGATGCCGCAGGCGACGCGGGCTCCGCCACCGCCCAGTGGTGCCGGATGATCGGCGTGGTTGTCCCCGCCCGCATGCACCATCAACGAGCGTTTGGCCAGGTCAGCCAGCTTCAGCTGCGGTGCCAGCACCGGGTTTGTCGCGCTGCCTTCGGCGGTCACGTACAGCGGTGGCAGATCGCCCAAATGACCGTCGCCCCAAGGCTCGCCGTGGCGCTTGGTCGCCTGTGGGTCCAAATGGCCGCCGGCCGCCAACGCAGCCACCGGCGCGCCGTCGCGCTCACCGGGGGCGCAGGACGGGTTTTCATGGACATGAAATCCGTGCAGGCCAGCGGGCAGGCCGGTCAGGTTCGGGTAAAAAACCAGGCCGTAGGGCGTTTCAACGATGCGCACCGTGCCAATTGCAGCGCCCATGCCTTTGGCGTCCGCAATATTCAAGGTGGCCTTGGTTTCTGCCGCAAACCCGCTGCTCGCGGCGAGTAAACAGGTGATGAGAACGAGCTGACGCTTCATGAAGGACTCCGGTAACGCTGTTTTGGAGTTGCGGATTGTGGCCCGGTCAATCAATTTGCGTCGGCATGACGATGATTTAGGCCTGGTTCATGCGGCGGGCTGGCGTCTGGACCTGCATTTGATGGCAGAGGGGGCGTTTGTCTAACTGCCCCTCTGCCCATCTGTCCGTCTGTTCATTTGCCTGCTGTTCAGCGAGAGCTGCTATTCAGCGGGAGCTGCTGTGCGGCAGCTTGGCAAAGAGGTGACGAGCCCTACCTCGGCACTGGTCGCAACGGTTGGGGCTGCTTCGTTCCCG
>JBIIVZ010000258.1:0-4279 GCA_044339175.1 Roseateles sp. | reverse complement strand
CTAGCAGCTGTTGGCTCGCACGTTGAGAAGCCACCTGCCGGAATCGCTCGCAGGTCTCGACCCAACCCACAAGGTTTTGGGTCGTCATGGACTCCGAGCATTCGGACAACGATGCATGGCGGCTGCGCAGTAGAAGGGGCTCGCCCTCTCAGCGCAGGCTCAAGTCCAGGGCGACACCGGCAAACACAGCCAAGCCCAGCCAGTGGTTCTGACGAAAGGCTTTGAAACAGCCTTCGCGGCTGCGCGAGCGGATCAAGCGGTGGTGCCACAGCACTTGCACCGCTGCCGCCGCGATGCCGGCCAGAAAAATCCGCCCCAGCCCCAAGCGCAGGCCCAGTGCTGTCCAGCTGGCCAGGTAGATCGCGTAGAACGTCATGACGGCGGCTACATCGAAGCGGCCCAGCGTCAGCGCCGAGGTCTGGATGCCGATATGGATGTCGTCATCCCGGTCCACCATCGCGTATTCGGTGTCGTAGGCCAGCACCCAGAATAGATTGCCCATCAGCAGCGCCCAGGCGGACAGCGGCACGGCCGCGTTGATGGCGGCCAAGCTCCAGTCCGTGCCCCCCAAGGTGGCCGAAAAAGCCATCGGTATGCCAAAGCTGAAGGCCAGGCCCAGCACCGCTTGCGGCAGCGCCAGCAGCCGCTTGGCGTAGGGGTAGACGATGGCCACGGCGAGCGCGGCGAAGGACAACAGAATCGTCGGTGCATTGGTCGTCAGCACCAAGCCGAACGCGGCCAGAGCGAGCCCGGCACCGAGCAGCAGCGCGGCGCGCACCGACACCGCACCGCGCGTCACCGGCCGGTTGGCGGTGCGTTTGACATGCTTGTCGAAGTCGCGGTCCGCCACGTCGTTGACGCAGCAGCCGGCCGAGCGCATCAAGACGGTGCCAAGGCTGAAGATCACCAGCAAATGCCAGCCCGGCCAGCCATCAGCGGCAATCCACAGTGCCGCCAGCGTCGGCCACAGCAGCAGCAGCCAACCGGCCGGCCGGTCCCAGCGGATCAGGTGCAAATAAAGCTGGAGTCGGGACGGCAGGGCGGGCGATGGCGTGGGCGTTGGCGTGTGGGCATGCATCGCCGCAGTTTAGCCAGCCCTTGGAGGGCCGGCCGGTGCGAATTTTCAGCTCAGCATCAATCAGTACGGCAACTCGGCACCTTGTGGCGCGCCGCGCGGATACAGCTCCGCCATCAACTGACGCCGCTCGTAGAGCAGGCTGCGCAGGCGCGAGTCGATCACGGCGGCCTCGATTTGGTCGGCATCGAGGCCGCGAGACTGGCGCAGACCGGAGCGCATGCGGTCGATGGCACCGTTCAAGTCGCCCATCGCCACGCGCACCTCGCCCTGTGCCCGCACCGCCCGCAGCGGTTGACCGAGGCGCTCCCACAGCCGGGCCAATTGCGCCCAGGCGGTGGCGTCGAGCGGGTGAACGCTGACAAAAGTTTGCAGCGCATCGACCGCGCTGCGGCTGGAATCCAAGTTGCCGTCGATCATCGCCAACTGCGCTTGTTGCAGCAGCAGCACGCGGCTGCGCTCGCCGGCCAGCGGCTTCAGCACGGCAAAGCCATCGGCAGCCTGGCCGCGCGCCTGGTTCAGCTCGGCGCGCAAGTAACGCAGCACCCGGGTCGAGCGGGCGTCGTCGCCCAGCAGTTGTAGCGTCAGCTCGGTGCTGCGCAAGGCGTTCTCGGCACGTGAAAAGTCGCGCATCTTGATCGATGCCAGCGCGCTGGCGTAGCGTGCCGACAGCTGCTCGAAGCCCTTGCCACCACCGTTGCCACCGCTCTTGCCGCTGCTGTCACGGGCACCGGCATCCAGCGATTGCAGTTGCGCCCAGGCTTCCGCGCGAGGGTCCATCAGCACACGCGAGCGCGCTGCCATCAGCGCATGTTCGGCCAAGCTGACTGGCCGCGTGAATTCTCCGGTGCCCAGGCGGGTACGCGCATCGCCGATCCGTTCGCTGGTCAGCGGATGCGAGCGCAAATAGGGAAAGTTGTTGGAGTCCATCAGGTGGTTGGCCTGCTCCATCCGCTCGAACATGCTGTACATGCCCGACGGGGCAAAGCCGGCTTGGCTCAGCACATTGAAGCCGACCCGATCTGCCTCGCGCTCCATGTCGCGGGAAAAGTTCAACGACGCTTGTGCGGCAGCGGCCTGGCTGCCGACGATGGCCGCATTGGCCATGCCGATGTTGCCGCTGCGCGAGGCCACCAGCAGGCCGGCCAACATGGCGGCGGTGGCCAGCAGGCTGCTGCGTGAATCGCCAGCGATGCGGCGTGCAATGTGGCGCTGCGTGACGTGCGACAACTCATGCGCCAGCACCGACGCCAGCTCGTCGCGCGAGGCCGTCATGGCGATCAGCCCCAAGTGCACGCCGATGAAGCCGCCGGGCAGCGCAAACGCGTTGACGCTGTGGTCGCGCACCAGAAAAATCTCCCAGGCAAAGCGGTCCTGGGTTTCCACCGCGATATTGCCCAGCTGCTTGGCCGAGCCGACCAGCGGCTGCCAGATGTCCTGGACATATTCCAGCAGCAGCGGGTCGTCCAGATAATCCGGGTCGGGGCGGATCTGCCGCATCACTTGGTCACCGAGGCGGCGCTCGGTCCCGAGGTCCAAGTCTTGCGACACTGAGTCACCCAGGGACGGCAGATTGATCTGCGCCTGGCTGGCCGGCCCGCCCAAGCCCAGCAGCAGCGCCAAGGCCGACACGAGCAAGCGTTGGCCGAGGGGGCGGCGCGGATTCAAACGACGGGATGGCTTCAACAGGATCTCCAGCAAGGACGGCGGCGCGGTCAGCCTGACTATGATGCGGTGCTTACCGTTTCCCTATTGTTGCCGGGCTTTCATTCATGACCGCAGAACTGACGCATTTTGACGCCCAAGGCCAAGCCCATATGGTGGATGTGGCCGGCAAAGCGGAGACGCACCGGATTGCCCGCGCCGCTGGCCGCATCACCATGCAGCCCGCCACGCTGGCCCTGATCACCAGCGGCAGCGCCAAAAAGGGCGACGTGCTGGGCATTGCCCGCATTGCCGCCATCCAGGCTGCCAAGCGCACAGCCGACCTGATTCCGCTCTGCCACCCGCTGCCGCTGACCCGTGTGACGGTCGAATTCGCCATCGACGAGCCGGCCCACTCGATCATCTGCACCGTGCAAGCCGAAACCCTGGGCCGCACCGGTGTCGAGATGGAAGCACTGACCGCCGTGCAGATCGGCCTGCTGACGATCTACGACATGTGCAAAGCCGCCGACCGCGGCATGGTGATGGGGCAGATCCGCGTGCTGGAAAAGCACGGCGGCAAGTCGGGGAATTGGTCGGCGGCGTAGGCCTTGTTACCCACGTGGCTGAGTGAAACTCAGCGACGGTAAGTGTCAAGTCTCGGCTGCTTATAAACCCGCTTTACGAACGAATCAGGCTTCTCGGCTTGCCATTTCTTCAACGCGTGAATAGGCGATGGGTGATTGAGCGCACGCTGCGGAATCAGGTGGTCGTATGTCTTTAAATAGCTGTCGAGCGCGGTCTCCAACTCGGCGGTTGAGGTGAAGCGCATTTGTTTCACCACCTCGCTGATTCAGCCGTTGAAGCGTTCCACCATGCCGTTGGTTTGAGGGTGGCGGGGTGGCCACAAACGGTGTTCGATGTTCATCGCTTTGCAGCGCACGTCGAACTTGTGGCCTCCGCTCGGTTCACGCTTCTTACTCGCGAAACGGTCGGTGAACTGGCTGCTGTTGTCCGTCAGTAGCTTGACGATCTTCATCGGCACCGTGCCCTCCAGCCGGTTCAAAAAATCTACGCTGCTGACTTCGGTTTGATCGGCGTAGAGGCGCATGAACACCCAGCGCGTGGCGCGGTCGATGGCGACGAACAGATAACGTCGCTCGCTCGCCCTCGTCAGGCATCTGCGGCGGGCACAAGATACCCATGTGCAGGACGCCCTGTTCGTCGTCCTCGAAGGTCTTCAGCGGTGCTTGAGCCTCGCCGGCATCCTCGTGCGCCTGCGCCTGCAACGGTTCTGCCGCAATAGGCAGGGTCAACCATCCAAGCGATGCTTGATTTCCGTAAAAGTTCGATCTCTGCTGCCTTGCGAAAGGTGATTCAACGGTTCCACTATCCACTCGGAGTGATGATCACTTGCGTGCGCGGGTACGCCGCGTACCCGCTGAGCTTTCGGTATCTGGAAGAGATGATGGGCGAGCGCGGAGTCTCGGTTGACCACGCGACGGTGCACCGCCGGACGGTCAAAATGTTGCCCGTGCTGGGCAAAGTGTTTCGCTCGCG
>JBIIVZ010000257.1:0-4281 GCA_044339175.1 Roseateles sp. | reverse complement strand
GGTTTTCAGCCGAGCGCAGTTTATCGGCCCAGCTTTTTCTTGGCAGCCGCCGCTTTGGCTCCGGCCGCCAGCAGCGAGTCCAGCTCCTTTTTGATTTCGCCCTCGATCGTGGCCTTGAAGGTGCCGAGCAGGAAGCCCAGTTTGGCGCTCAGGTCAAAGTGCCCGGCCGCCACGATCAATTTCCCCTTCACCCCGGCTCGGGTGAACTCCAGCGTGTCGCTGATTTCGCCCTCCAGCATCGTGCAGTTCATGCCGAACTTGCTTTCGACCTGTTTGGCCCAGGCGCTGGCAATTTCGCGCGCACGCGGCAAGCCCAAATCGTGGTCACGGTGGATTTGAATGTCAGCCATTTGTTGCCCTCGGAAATTCTAAAAAACCGCTCGGTAGACACATATCTTAGTCACGGGACAGCTGCAATCTTCGCTCAAGCTTGGGCAAAGCACTCAGGCGCTGGACTTCAGCGTAAAAGCGCGGCCAGTCCCGGCCCTGGCGCTCGAACAGCGCTTCGAACGCTGGCGTCAGATCGGAATAGGCCGACAGCAGGGCGAACGAGGCGTTGTTGGCTGAAGCAAACCAGCGGTCGTAAGCGCCGTCACCGCCCCACTGCTCGGCCTTCAAGCGTGCATAGTCGACCTGCAGCGCCTGAAAAATAGCCGCTTTGCCGACTCGCTTGTCGGCATCCGGCGCAGGCCCGGCATACAGCCGGGCCAGTTGGCTGCGGTAATCCTGCGTCAGCGCCCGGAACTGTTCACGCCGCTGCAAGCCGCGCCGATAGACCTCTTGTGCGGCCGGCTCGGCACGGGCTTGCAGCCAGGCCGCAGCGCCAAGGCGCTCGACGGCGGTGGCAAAGGACTCGTTGAACTGCGTGTCGTCGGCGGCATAGGCCACTTGGTGCGACAGCTCATGAAAGATCAGCCGAGCCAATTCGCCCTCGGGGTAGGCGATGAAGGTGTTCAGCAGCGGGTCGCCGCCGATCCAGTTGCTCCAACCCAGCGTGGAATAAGCCGGTACCGGGTAGACCTGAGTTTCCAGCGTTTGGCGGCCGGTGGTGAGCGACGCTTTTGCGGCTTCTGCATAAGCCGCCGCATACCGCTCGGCCGCTGCCAGCTCGAAATAGCCCCGGTAGCCGACACAGCCCATGACCGGGAAGCACCAGGTCTGCAGCGTCAGACTCAGCTCCGGCGTGGCCACCACGTTCCAGACCGCCGCCTTGCGGCCCAGGTCGGCATAGCGGCGGTAGCTGTTGTTGTCCGGCAGGTGCAGGTCGCTGACGGCAAATTCCCGCAGGCGCTGGCTCAGCAGCAAGCGCTGACGCAAGGCCGGGCTCAGGTCCGGCTCGGCCAACCAGGCGTCCACCGGCCGCGCTGCCGCCATCAACTGCAGGTGGCCGCCGACCGATTGACCGAGGTAACCCAGCTGCGCGCAGCCGGACAAGCCCACAGCGGCCAACAGTCCGGCAGCCCACCGCCACCCACGCCTCCTCACAGCGGCAGCGCCTCCAACTCCACCAGACAGTCGTAAAAACTCGGTGCCCGGCCCAGATCGGTCAGCTGTTGATGGGTCACTTCGTTGACGTTGGTGCCAGCATGCCCCAGCTTGCGCCACCAGATGCCCAGGCCGTTGACGACGCCGGGGCGGGCCCGGCCGCTGATGCGGGCGCGGCAGGCGTAGCTGCCCCGGTCGTTGAAGACGCGCACCATCACGCCGTCAGCCAAGCCGCGCGCGGCCGCGTCCTCGGCATGGATTTCCACCAGCGGCTCGCCCTCGATGTCGCGCAAGCTCTTCACGTTGACGAAGCTGGAGTTCAAGAAATTGCGGGCCGGCGGGGAGATCATCGCCAGCGGATAGCGCGCGGCCAGCTCGGGGCTGGAGCGGCGGCTTTCGTAATTGGCCACATAGTCCGCGCCGCCCGCTTGGGCACGGCCATTCGGCGTCAAGAACTGCCCCAGCGCAAACGGCGCGGGAACAATCGGCAGGCTCTGCCAGCCTTGTGCGCGCAGGGCGTCGAAGTCGATCTCGGCGCTGAAGGCTTGGCGCGCCAGTTGCTCGTCGGTGTCAGCAAAGCAGGGCTCGGTGAAACCGCAAGCGGCCGCCAGGTCCCGAAAAATCTGCGTGTTCGGGCGCGCCTCGCCAAGCGGCGCAATCGCCTGCTCGTTGATCAGCACATCGGTGTGGCCGTAGCTGGTGTGCACGTCCAGATGCTCCAGCTGCGTGGTGGCCGGCAGCACGTAGTCGGCCAGGTCGGCCGTGTCCGTCATGAAATGCTCCAGCACCACGGTGAACAGATCGGGCCGCTGGAAGCCGCGCACCACCTTGGGTGACTCGGGAGCCACCGCCACCGGGTTGCTGTTGTAGACGATCAACGCCGCGATTTGCGGGCCGAACTCGGGCGAGGCCGGGCGCAGCAAGTCGTCGCCGATGGTGCTCATATTGATCAAACGCGGCGCTGGCCCGACCAGCAGCTCGGGCATTTCCAGCGCCGCCGTGTTCTTGTACGGCGCAAACCAGCCGGAGCTGGACAGCAGCAGCCCGCCGGCGCGGTGCCGCCAAGCCCCGGTCAAACAGGGCAGCAGCGCAATCAGCCGCACCGCATTGCCGCCACCGCGCACGCGCTGCATGCCGTAGTTCAGGCGGATCGCGGCCGGTGCCGTGTTGGCGTAATCACGCGCCAACTGCCTGACTTCGTCCGCGCTGATGCCGCAGACCTCGGCCACCCGCTCGGGCGGCCAGGCGAGTGCTTTTTCGCGCAGGCCGGGCTCGCCGTCATGCGTGCCCTCCCAGCCGTCCACATGGTCACGCAAATAGGCTTGATCGAGCGCGTTGTTGCCGATCAGTTCGTGCATCAGGCCCAGCGCCAGCGCGCCATCGGTGCCGGGCAAGAGGGCGATGTGCTGATGGCACTTGTCGGCGGTCTCGGTCCGGCGCGGGTCGATGCAGATCAGCCGCGCACCGTCGCGCTTGGCGCGCATCGCGTAGGTCCAGAAATGCAGGTTCGAGGCAATCGAGTTGCTGCCCCAGATGATGATCAGACGGCTCTCGGCAAAGTACGGCAGGTGCATGCCGACCTTGTGGCCGTAGGTGGCGGCCAGCGCGGCCCCGCCGGCGGCGGCGCAGATCGTGCGCTCCAGCCGCGACGCTCCGAGGCGGTTGAAAAACCGGGCAGCCATGGCCTCGCCCTGCAGCAAGCCCATCGTGCCGGCGTAGCTGTAGGGCAGGATAGCTTGCGGATCGTGGGCCGCGATGGCCGTCAAGCGGCTGGCAATATCGGCCAGCGCTGCGGCCCAACTGACCGGCTCGAACCGGGGCGGCTCGTTTTTGGAGCTGACTCGTTTGAGCGGCTGCAGCAGCCGCTCGGCGTGATATGTGCGCTCGGCATAGCGGGACACCTTGGTGCACAGCGCGCCCTGCGTGCTGGGGTGGTCGGCCGCGCCCTGCACCTTGATGACGCGGCCGTTTTCAACCGTGATGCGCATCGCGCAGGTGTCGGGGCAGTCATGCGGGCAAGCGCCGTTGACGATGCGGGTGGCAGGGCTGAGCAAGGTGGGCATGGCAAGTTGGGTGGGCATGACCCGAACTATTGCATATCGTCCGAAAGGCAGCCTGGCCTGCAGCCCGGCAGGACACCCCCACGCAGCAAGCCGTAAAACTGCCGTTTAAACTCAGCAGCATTGGGCTGCTGCATCCCGGCTGCCCGCTAAGGAGTGCCCATGAAGCTGATCGATTCCATTCTTGCCGACGCACCGAGCATCGCGACTTTGCGGCGCGACATCCACGCGCACCCGGAGCTGTGCTTCCAAGAAGAACGCACGGCCGACGTGATCGCCAAGGCGCTGACCGACTGGGGCATCCCCATCCACCGGGGCTTGGGCAAGACCGGCGTGGTCGCCATCATCAAGAACGGCAGCTCAAACCGCGCCGTCGGCCTGCGCGCCGACATCGACGCGCTGCCGATGACGGAGCACAACAGGTTTGCCCACGCCAGCACCTATGCCGGCAAGATGCACGCCTGCGGCCACGACGGCCACACCGCCATGCTGCTGGCCGCTGCCAAGCATTTGTCCAAGCACCGCAACTTCGACGGCACCGTCTACTTGGTGTTCCAGCCGGCCGAAGAAGGTGGTGGCGGGGCTCGCGAGATGATCAAGGACGGGCTGTTCACCCTCTTCCCGATGGAGGCGATGTTCGGTGCCCATAACTGGCCGGGCATGGCGGCCGGCCAATTTGCCGTGAGAAGCGGGCCCGTGTTCGCGTCCAGCAATGAATTCAAGATCACCCTGCGCG
>JBIIVZ010000256.1:0-4284 GCA_044339175.1 Roseateles sp. | reverse complement strand
AGCTGCAGCAGTTGTAGACAAGGCGCTGTCGCCATCAGGTGAGCGGCCGGTGGCGGGCCAGCGGCGGGTTCTTGGCGAAGTAGCGGGCAATACCGATGGCCAGCGCCTCGACCAATTCCTCCCGGTAGTTGGGGTCGCGCAAACGCGCTTCCTCCTCGGGGTTGGAGATAAAAGCGGTTTCCACCAGGATGGACGGCACATCCGGCGCTTTCAGCACGGCAAAACCGGCCTGCTCGACCTTGCGCTTATGCAGGTTGCCCACCTTGCCGATCTGCCCCAACACCTCCGCGCCGAGCTTCAGGCTGTCCTTGATTTGTGCGGTGGTGCTCATGTCCAGCATCGCTTTCAGCACGTTGACGTCATTCACCGCCGCGTTCACGCCGCCCACCATGTCGGCGGCGTTTTCACGGTTGGCCATCCAACGGGCGGCCTGGCTGGTGGCGGCGCCGTCGCTGAGCACAAACACCGAGGCACCTTTGGCCTTTGGCGTGAAGAAGGCGTCCGCGTGGATCGATACGAACAGATCGGCCTGCACCCGCCTGGCCTTGCGCACCCGCTCTTGCAGGGGCACAAAGAAGTCGGCGTCGCGCGTCATCATCACGCGGATATTCGGGTTGCTGTTGAGTCGGTCGCGCAGCTTCAGGGCGACGGCCAGCACCACATCTTTTTCTTGTAGCCCGGTCGGGCCGATGGCACCGGGGTCTTCGCCGCCGTGGCCAGGGTCCAGCGCAATGACGATCAAGCGGTCGAGCTTGATCTGGCTGCTGGCGCTGCTCAACGTACGGGGCGCGGGCGTAGCGGGGATGACGGCGGCGATCGGTGGCAAAGGCACCGGCGTGATGACGGCCGACGGGGAGGGCGGTGGGACCGACGCGGCTGCCATTGGCGGCCGCGTCAGCAGCGGGGGCTTGTCGATGCGCCCGATCAGCTCGCCCAGCGCGTCCTGCACCGATTGAGCGGCTTCATGTTCGGCCGTTTCTTTTTCCCGGATCAAGGCCAGTAGCGGGTCGGCCTCCTGCTTGGGGAAGAGGTCAAAGACCAGCCGGTTTTGATAGGGCGCAGTCGGGGCCAGCGTGAAAATCTGCGGGGCCACCGCTTGCTTCAAGTCCAGCACCACCCGCACCACACGCGGTGTGTTTTGTCCCACCCGCACGCCGGCAATGTAGGGGTCATCGGCCCGCACCTTGGCCAACAATTCACGCAGGGCCGGGCTCAGCTCCAGGCCATCGATGTCGATGACCAGCCGCTCCGGGCTTTCGGTCAGGAAATGCCGGGCCGCCAGCGGTTTGTCCGACTCCAGCGTTACCCGCGTGTACTCCGGGGCCGGCCAGACGCGCACCGCCACGATGGCGCTGCTGTTGGGGGTCGCACTGTTGTTCGCGCCGTTGGTATTCGTACTGGCGACGCTGGCGGCCAGTGCCTGCGGGGCTCGAAAGCACAAGACTATGGCACCCATCGCCCGCAGCGCCGAGCGGCGGGCAGTCTTATTGTTACTGTCGTTGTCAGTCATAGCGGTGCTCTCTGCAGCGCTTGCATGAGCTGCACGCCGCGTGTCGTGTGGGCCTGCAGTTGCACACTGCGGCTGTCATCGGCCTGGGTTTCCAGCCAGATTTGCAGATCTGCCGTCGGCAACATGCCGGCGGCTTTTTCAGGCCATTCGCTCAAGCACAGGCCGGGAGCGGCAAAGATGTCGCGAAAGCCGGCGTCCTCCCATTCGATCGGGTCGGCGAAGCGGTAGAAATCGAAGTGGCTGATCTCGCCATGCGTGGTGGCATAGCTTTCCAGCACCGCGTAGCTGGGGCTCTTGATGCGCCCGGTCACGCCGAAAGCGCGCAGCAAGTGGCGCACCAGCGTGGTCTTGCCGCTGCCCAGGCTGCCATGCAATTCGATGCTGGCATCCATCAGGCCGGGCGCAGTGCCCAGAGCATGAGCCAGCGAGCCGGCGAAGCGAGCGCAATCGGCTTCAGAGGCCCAGTGCAAGGCTTGGGTTTCTAGAATGGGCAAATGACACAGGCTCCACAACAATTGAACGGAATCGACTTGCCCGCTTTGCTGCAGCAGATGCAGGGCTGGGCTTCGGAGTTGGGATTCTCACAGATCGGCGTGGCGGATATTGATTTGTCCTCGGCTGAAGCGGGTTTGCAAGCCTGGTTGGCGGCCGGCTTTCACGGCGGTATGCAATATATGCAGGCCCACGGCCTCAAGCGTGCCCGGCCGGCCGAACTGGTGCCCGGCACCTTGCGAGTGCTGACCGCCCGCATGGACTACTTGCCGCGCGCCACCGCGGCCGGCTGGCAAGCGCTGGAATGGCAAGGTCTGCAAGAGCCGCAGCGCGCACAACTGTCGGCCTACGCCCGGGGCCGGGACTATCACAAGGTCTTGCGCCAGCGCTTGCAGCAGTTGGCCGACCGCATCGCGCAGGCGGTCGGGCCGTTTGGCCACCGGGTCTTCACCGATTCGGCACCGGTGCTGGAGGTGGAGTTGGCGACCCGTTCGGGCTTGGGCTGGCGCGGCAAACACACGCTGACGCTGAGCCGTGAAGCCGGCTCAATGTTTTTTCTCGGTGAGATTTATCTGGATTTGCCGCTGCCAGTCAGTGCGCCGGTCAGTGACCATTGCGGGCAATGCACGGCGTGCATCGAGGTCTGTCCGACGGCGGCCATCTTGGGGCCGTACCGGCTGGACGCACGGCGCTGCATTTCTTATTTGACGATCGAACACACCGGAGCGATACCGGTGGAGTTGCGCCCGCTGCTGGGCAACCGTATTTATGGCTGTGACGATTGCCAGTTGATTTGCCCCTGGAACAAGTTCGCGCAAAAAGCGCAACTGCCCGACTTCGATGTCCGGCCTGACCTGCAAGCGCCCGACTTGCTGACGCTGTGGGGCTGGGACGAGCCGCAGTTTTTGCGTCGCACCGAGGGTTCGGCGATTCGACGCATCGGCCATCAGCGCTGGCGACGCAACTTGGCGGTGGCGATGGGCAACGCGCTGCACGGCGAGCCCGGGCCGGCCGCGTTTGCGGTGTTGGCGTCGCTGCGGGAGGCTTTGGCAGCGTCCCGGCCGGCTGCCAGCGAGTTGGTGGCCGAGCATATCGATTGGGCTTTGGCACCGCCGCCTGTGCTCACAACCAGGTCAGCAACAACAGCCACAGCGGCAAACTGAGCATGCCGAGCAGCGTCGACAGCGTCACCAGCCCGGCCACATACGGCCCGTTGCCGCCCATGCGTGCGGCCAGCACATAGGCACTGGAGGCGGTGGGCAGGGCGGCAAACATCAACAGAATGGCGCGCTGTGGGGCGGTCAAGGTCAACCAGGCCGCCAGTCCCAAGGCGACCAGCGGCAGCAGCGCATGGCGGATCAGCAACAGCGCGGCCGCCAACCTCGGGGCCTCCTTCAGCGCCCCGAAGCGCAGGCCGGCACCGACGGCCATCAAACCCAGCGGCAGCGCGGCCAGCCCCATGCGGTGCAGAGTCAACGCGGCGGCCTCGGGCAGTTTCAGGCCCAGCAGATTGCCGGCCAGACCGGCCACGGTGGCGATGATCAGCGGGTTGCGCAGCAACTCGCGCGCATAGCCATGACCGCCATGCCGAGCCAGCGGCCAGACGGCCGCCACATTGCAGATCGGCACGCACAAGGCAATCAGCAATGCCACCCAAGCAACGCCTTGCGCGCCTTGCAAGCGCTCCGCCAGAGCCAGCGCGATGAAGGAGTTGAAGCGAAACGCCACCTGCGCACCGGAGGCATGCAGCTGGTTCAGCGGCGGCGCTGCCATGCGCGGCAGCCACCGCAAGGCGTAGGCCAGCGCCACGCCGCTGAGCACGGTCGCCATGCCGGCCAGGGCCAGATGGGTGGTGGTGGACGGCTGCAGCGGTGTGCGCAGCACCGAGTTGAACAACAGCACCGGGAACAGCAGGTAGTAGACCAAGCGCTCGGTGGCTTCCCAGACCGGGCGATTCAGTGCGCTGAAACGGCACAACACAAAGCCGACAAGAATCAACAGGAAATCGGGCAGCAACAACGAGACATCAGGCATCTGCGGCAGTGTGCCAGGGGGCAGCCCGCGAGGATGGCTTAGGGTTGATGCGGTCGGCGGGGCAGATTTTGATCGGGTAGCATGGGGCACAACGTTGGAGATTGAGGCATGAATAGACGCATGAGTTTGGGTAAATTGGCTGGTTTGACGACCGCTGCGGCAATGGCCTTGTTCAGCGCGGCGGCTGCCCAGGCGCAGGCCTTTCCGACCAAGCCGGTACGCTTGGTCGTGCCCTTTGCGCCCGGTGG
>JBIIVZ010000255.1:0-4289 GCA_044339175.1 Roseateles sp. | reverse complement strand
ATGTCATGCACATTGCCGGTGTACACATGGTGGAGGCCGTTGGCCAAAGCGATCTGGCGTGCGCGTGTCAAGGTAGCCAGCGGTGTGGGCGGTATATCGACCATCTTGTAGTCAGGGTGAAAGGCGCTGAAGTGCAGCGGCACATCAGGCCCCAGCTGTTCTGCAATCCAACGGGTCATCGCCTCCAACTCGGGCGTGCTGTCGTTCAGCCCCGGGATCAACAGCGTGGTGATTTCCAGCCAGCAGGTGGTCTGGTGGTGGATGTGCAGCAAAGTATCGAGCACCGGGGCCAGATGCGAGCCGGTCTGCTGCTGGTAGAACTCGTCGGTAAAAGCCTTCAGGTCGACGTTGGCCGCGTCGATTTTGTCGAAGAAAGCTCGGCGCGGTTCGGCGTGGATATAGCCGGCCGTCACCGCCACCGTCTTCAAGCCCCGCGTATGGCAGGCGTCGGCGGTATCCATCGCATATTCGGCAAAGATGACCGGGTCGTTGTAGGTGAACGCCACGCTGGCCGCGCCGTTGGCCAGCGCCACTTCGGCAATCCGCTCGGGCGAGGCCGCGTCCATCAAGCTGTCCATTTCACGACTTTTGGAAATATCCCAGTTCTGGCAGAACTTGCAAGCCAAGTTGCAACCGGCCGTGCCGAAAGAGAACACGCTGGAGCCGGGCAAAAAGTGGAACAGCGGCTTCTTTTCGATCGGATCGATACAAAAACCTGAGCTGCGGCCGTAGGTTGTCAGCACCATTTGGTCGTTGCTGCGCTGGCGGACAAAGCAAAGCCCGCGTTGCCCCTCATGCAGCTTGCAGTCGCGGGGGCAGAGGTCACATTGGATGCGGCCATCAGGCAGAGGATGCCACCAGAGTGCGGCATTCGCGAAGCCAGCCACAGGGGTTGAGTTTTTGAACTCGTTCATGGCGGGGTTTCCTTTTCGTCGCTCAGTGGCATCGGTTCACTGAAACTCCTCACCTGATAGCGCGAGAGTTGCAGGTCGGATGCCCAGAAGTCGGTCGTCAGCCCGGCCTTGTGTTTGAGTGCCGCCATGAACTGAGCCGGTTGCGGGCACTGGGCCCAGACCTGCGGCAGCAGCGTGGCGTGACGCCCCCGCCATTCCAGCGTCACGCCGTCAATGCCGGGACGCAACGCGGCCAACGCGTCGGATTCATGGCGTGTCGGCAGTGGCTGGGCGGGCGTGAGCACCGACACTTCAATTTGTAGCCCTGGCCATTCCTCCGCATCCAAAGGCATGAAGCGGCTGTCATGAAAAGCCGCTGCAATGGCGTTGGACCTGACGTCGTCAATCAAACTGCGGCTGGCTTCGAGTCTGCCGACGCAGCCACGCAGTTGCCCCTGTTCGTCATGCAGGGTGACGAAGGTGGCTCCTGGTTGATGCAGCGCTGGAGAGTCGGCGAGCGAACTTTTGCCTGTCGGCAGCCCCAGGCGGGCGGCAATCTGTTGGCGTGCTGCAGCCAACAGCGCCGCTCCCAGAGCGGTATCGTCGCTGGAGATGTCTGTTGGCGGTGGCGGGTCGAAGGCGACTGCGGCATAGCCCACCACCCTGTCTTTGTCCCCAAACACGCTGTCGCCGGAATTTCGCAGGTCAAGCAGACGCGACTGCAAACCATGCTGGCGCGCCGCCAGCAACGCCCCGTTCAATGGCGCTGCGCCGCAGGCCTCCTCCCCGTTCAGCGCGGTGGCGAAATCAAGAATGCGCTGCACAGTGGTGCTGTCTTTCAACTGCGCCTGGGCGTAGGGCAGGAAATGGGATAAATCAGAGCTGATGACGATCAATGTTTCATCGCCGCCCCAGAGCCGCTCCAGTACCTCGGCCACCTCGGCGGGGCTGGCTTGCCCCACGGCCAGCGGCACCAGGGTGAAGCCGTTGTCGAGCACGCGTTGCAGCATCGGCAGCTGCACTTCCAGCGAATGCTCTTGTGCGTGCGGCCTGTCCGACCAGACCAGCTGCGGCAAGTCGTCCAACTGGGCCAGAGCGGCTTTATCCAGAGGTATGCGGCCGAGCGGTGTTTCAAAAGCATCAACAGTGGGCGCTGCCAGCCCAAGTACGGCCACTCGGTGCACCGGGCCGAGCAAGACGACGCGCTTGATGCGCTCATGCCAGGGCGCTAAGGCTGCAAAAGCCAGCGCGGCGGCGCCGCCCGAGTAGACATAGCCGGCGTGCGGCACGACCAGCATCTTTGGGCACACCGCCGGAACCCCGGCCAATGACTTGTGAGCTGCCGATAAATGTCCATCCACCGCCTGGCGCAAAGCGGCGGCGCTGCCTGGGTAGAAACTGCCAGCCACAGCGGCCGGGCGCGTCTGGCTCATGATCTTTCTCCATGAAGCAAAAGCCGATGTTGCGGCTCCCACTCCCTGCGCCGCCCTGAGTTCAATCAACAACACACCGATTTCAGCCCGTTGATGTCGGAGTGAATTCAGCGTATCCCTGCGCGTACCAGTTGCGCGCGAAGGCGCTCAATTTCCTCCATCAGGTCGAGCATGACGGCCACGCTTTGCAGATTGGCTTCGAAGTCGCGTTGCAGGCGGCAGATGCGGCGCACCCGCGCCAACTCTTCGCCGCCAAAACGCCAAGCCGGCTGCTCCTGAGCGGGTTGCAGCAGCCCTTCGTCCACCAATTGCCGGATGAAGTCCGGTTCGGTCCCGCAGGCCAGTGCAAAAGGTTCCAGCTCAAGCCCTGCGGTATCCACAAGGCAGACGCCGATGACGGTAGCGACGGTTGAAGCAGTAGGGTTCATTGGTCAGCTCCGAACTGCGCGCGCGGGTTGAAGGCCAACTCCTGCGCCATTTGACGGTAAAGGGCGCGAGCCTTGTCGTTGTCGGCTGGCGGCAGCACCAGTTCCAGCACCACGTAAAAATCGCCCGCCACCGCAGCCGCGCTGCCTGCGGTTGCATGGTTCAAAGCCGCATTGCTGGCCCCGCCGCTGGCCGGAATGCCGCGACCGCGCAGCCGCAGCTTGCGGCCGCTCTGCGTGCCCGCAGGAATGCTCATTTCTACCGTTCCGTCGGGGGTGCTGACCGGCACTGCCGCGCCGAGTGCTGCTTCCCACGGAGTGACCGGCAACGTCAAATACAGATCGCGACCATCGACACGCCAGCGCGGATGCGGTGCGAACTCGATTTCGAGGAACAAATCGCCCTGTGGGCCACCGCTGAAACCGGCTGAGCCTTGACCGGTCAAGCGAATTTGCTGGCCGGCTCGAATGCCTTTGGGAATGCTGACCTGCAGCTTGCGCTCGCGCAGCGCTACGTGCCCGGCAGCGTCGACCTCGGGGCTTCGCAGCGCCAATTCACGCACGGCACCGTGGAAAGCATCCTCCAGCGGCACGACGATCTTGGCGTGATGATCTTGCCCCCGCATGGGTGACTGCTGGCCCGGCCTTGCGTGGCGGCCCGCGCCGGCTTGGCGGCTGGCTGCACCAAACAAGGCTTCGAAGAAGGCACTGTGATCGCCTCCAGCGCCAGCCCCGCCAAAACCTCCGAACTCTCCTGGCGGGCCGTTGAATTCGAAGCCGCTGTTCCAGCCCGGCGGTGGTCGGAAGTCTTGCCCCGACTGAGCACCTTGGCCGACTTGATCGTAGGCAGCCCGTTTTTCCGCGTCACGCAAGACCTCGTAGGCCTCGTTCAACTCCTGCATGCGAGCCTGCGCTTCAGGCGCTTTGCTCACATCCGGATGATGCTTGCGGGCCAAGCGCCGAAACGCCTTTTTGATTTCCGCCTCCGAGGTGTCGCGTTCGACGCCCAGCACCTTGTAGTAATCCTTGAACTCCATGGGGTTGGCTCTCAGGTCGCGCAAAACTGCACGTTCGGAAAGCATCCTGCCAGCGTCTTATCGAGTCAGGCTTGATGGGGATCAATACACGGGCTGCGTGAGAATCTGTAGGTGCGACATGACCGCGCGGGCTCTGCTGCCTGCTTAAGAAGCAATACTTTTCGCATGACTGAACGCTGCCAGGGTGTGAGGGCAACTACGGGCTCACTGATTCTGGGGTTCGAGATCGGCAGTCGCCAAGTCATCGCTGGGTGCAGCCTTGACCCAATGCACAGACTGCGGGCTGTTGTGCGCGTTCTCAACCGGCTCAAAGGCACCGATGCAAAATCCGAGCAAGGTCACGACAGCGATACAAGCAATCCACATTTGTGGATCCTTCACCCAAGTCGCCAGTTTCTGTGTAGCCAACATGATCTCTCCAGGCATCAATGGAACAGAGTGCTTTCCAGGATGAAAAGAACCCATCGAACGAGTCGGTATGCAGCGCCGTTAAACTGCGGC
>JBIIVZ010000254.1:0-4298 GCA_044339175.1 Roseateles sp. | reverse complement strand
CGGAGGCCGATGGTCGCCGCTCCAGCGTGCGCCTGCGGCTGGACGGTGCCAGTTCGGTGCTGCTGCTTGATGCCGCCGCCGCAGCCGCTGTCGCCGCCTCAACGCCTAATTCAAAGTCAACCAACGAATCCACCCAATGACTGCTCAGCGTTTTACCGTCACTACAAAACTTGCCGCCAGCTTTGCGGCCTTGCCCCTGTTTGCGCTCTTTTGCGCCGGTGCCGTCGCCGCACCGCAGGTGTCCCGGCTGACACCGCCGAGCGAGCTGTTCGCTGCCGGCAACCCGAACCCGCCCTACATCGCGCGCTTTTTGCCGGGCCAGCGGTTCGACCTGCAAGCGACCGTCCGCTTGGACAGCGGGACGACGCTGAGCGGCTTCGAGTTTTGGGTGGACGGCAAAGCCGTCGCCGCACCGGCCGGCACGAGCAGCATCGTGACCACCGGCTTGAGCTTATTGCCCAAGGACAGCAATGCGGCCGTGGTCAGCTTGCGCGCTTACTCCAACGCCAAGCCCGGCGTGCACCGCTTGCTCGTCAAGGCGGTGCAAAGTGACGGACAGAGGGTCAGCGCCGAGGGCAATTTCGAGATCGTCGCGTTGACGCGCGGCGGGCAGCCGGTCAAGAACGTCATCATTTTGCTGGGCGACGGCATGGGAGCCACGCACCGCACTGCCGCCCGCATCATCGGCCGAGGCTACACGCAGGGCAAACCGCAGCAGCTGCTGGCGATGGACACGGCACCGTTCACCGGCATGGTGATGACGTCCTCACTGAACGGCATCGTCACCGACTCGGCACCGGGCATGTCCAACTACGTGACCGGCAACAAGGCCGACAACAACCAGGAGGGCGTGTTCCCGGACGACACGCTGGATGCCTTTGACAACCCGCGGGTCGAATATCTGGCCGAGTATCTGCACCGCACCCAGGGCAAGGCGCTGGGCATCGTCACTACCGCCGATGTGTTTGACGCCACGCCCGCCGCGATGGCCGTTCACACGGCCGACCGCGGCCGTGGCACCGGCATCGTCGATCAGTTTTTGGATGACCGGCACCTGACCGGCTTGTCCGTCTTGATGGGCGGCGGGCGCAAATGGTTTTTGCCCAATACCGAGGCGCTCAAGGCCGATGGCTCGCGCACCGGTCAGGCCATGAATGGCTCACAGCGCGACGCCAAATCGGACTACGTGTTGCCGCAAGACATCGTCACCGGCTGGGGTGCCAAGCCGGGCGCGGTGGACCCGCAGCGCGACTTGATCAGCGATTTTCAGAGCGCCGGCTTTGCCTACGCTCCCGATCTGGCCGGTTTGAAGTCAGCCACCCAGAACGGGCGGACTGACAAATTGCTGGGCCTGTTCGCCTACTCGAACATGAACGTGGCCTTCGACAAGATCAACAAGCGCCGCGGGGCCTCGACCATCGTGGACGACTACGGCTTCCCCGATCAGCCGATGCTGGACGAAATGGCGGCCGTGGCGCTGCAAGTGCTGTCGCGCAACAAAAAGGGTTTTGTCGCGATGATCGAAGGCGCGTCCATCGACAAGCAGTCGCATCTGATGGACACCGACCGCTGGTTGCTGGAGATGATCGAGTTCGACCGGGCCGTGCAAGTGGCCAAGGACTTTGCCGCCACGCATCCGGACACGCTGGTGATCGTCACCGCCGACCATGAATGCTCGGGTGCCGCCATCATTGGTGCCTCGACCCGTTCGGTGGTGGAAATGCGTGCCGCCACCGAGCAGCCCAGCGTGGAGGGCCTGCGCGACAAGCAAGTCGGCGTTTATCAGGCGTCGCGCTTCCCGAAGTACAGCATCGCCGCCGACGGTTATCCGCAAAGCACCGACGTCGACAACAAGATGTTGATCGGCTATGGCGCGAATGCCGACCGCTATGAAAACTGGCTGGCCAACGCGACCCCGACGCAAGACTCGCAACAGCCGTTCTACAAGCAAGCGCCGCAAAGCGCCTACCCGGCCAGCCCAGGCCAACGCAACAGCACGACCGGCTTTCGCGTCACCGGTCAAGTGCCCGGCGACCAGGCCGTGCACACCGCCACCGATGTGCCGCTGTCCGCCTTTGGTCGCGGTGCCAAGTACTTCACCGGCGTGATGGACAACACCGATGTGTTCTTCAAGATCGGCCAAGCCGTGCTCGGCGGCGTGCGTTGATTTGGCTACCGTAGGGCGGGTCGCGACCCGCGTGTGGCCGGCTGTGGTGCTGGCGTGCGCTCGGCCGACCCATCGTGGTGCGTCGGTACCCGCCCGGCAGAATCGCTCGCGGGTCTAGACCCGCCCTACATGGGAATGCAGCAGCGGCTCAATCTTTCAGCGCCAGCGCTCGGTTGGCGCGCAAGGCCAGCAAGGTGCAGACGGCACCCGAGACGAGATACAGGCTGACGGCGACCAAGCCGAAGCGGGTCGACAGCCCCAGCGCCACCAGCGGCGCAAAGGCCGCACCGATCAGCCAAGCCATGTCGGCCGTCAGCGCCGCGCCGGTGTAGCGGAAGCGGGGTAAAAAGTTGGCGCTGACCGAGCCGGCCGCTTGCCCGTAGGACAGGCCCAGCAAGACGAAGCCAACCAGGATGAAGGCGTCTTGCCCCAGCGTGCCGCCGCCCAGCAACAGCGGCGCGAACAGGCCGAAGATGCCGATCAGGACGGCCAAGTTGCCCAGCGTGCGGCGGCGGCCGATGCGGTCGGCCAGCAGGCCGGAAAGCGGCATGGCGGCAGCGGCCAGCAGGGCACCGATGATTTGCACGCCCAAAAACTCACCAATCTCCTGCTGCGAATACAACATCACCCAGGACAGCGGGAACACGGTGACGATGTGGAACAGCGCAAAGCTGGCCAGCGCGGCAAAAGCGCCAATGAACAGGTTGTTGCCCTGCGTCGACACCAGTTCGCGCACGCTGCAAGGCTGCAATTCATTGGCATTCAGCTCTTGCTCGTATTCCTCCGTCACCACCAGCCGCAAGCGCGCAAACAAGGCCACCACATTGATGGCAAAGGCCGCAAAGAACGGGTAACGCCAGCCCCAGTCGAGGAAATCTTTGCTGCTCAGGCTGCTCCAGGAATAAGCAAACAGGCTGCAAGCAATCAAAAAGCCCAGCGGCGCGCCCAGTTGACCCAGCATGGCGTACCAACCGCGCCGCTGCTCCGGTGCGTTCAAGGCCAGCAGCGACGGCAGGCCGTCCCAGGAGCCGCCGAGCGCCAGGCCTTGGCCGATGCGGCACAGGGCCAGCAGCGCAATCGCCACAACGCCAGCGCTTTGATAGCTGGGCAGCAAGGCCATCGCCACGGTGGAGCAGCCCAGCAACAGCAGGGCGCTGCTCAGCTTGGCGCTGCGCCCGAAGCGGGTTTGTATCCACATGCCGATCAGCGTGCCCAGCGGCCGCGCGACAAAGGCCAGCGCAAACAGCATGAACGCGTAGAGCGTGCCCTGCAATTGATCGACAAAGGGGAAAAACACCGCCGGGAAGACCAGCACCGAGGCAATACCGAAGACAAAGAAGTCGAAATACTCTGACGCTCGACCGATCACGACGCCGACGGCAATGTCGCCGGGGGCGACGCTGTGCGCAGGTTCGGCCGGCGGCTTGGCACTGACGGCGCTGGTGGCAGGGGGGCGGGGCAGGGGAATGGAATGGCTGGTCATGGCTGGGAGCTTGTGGTTGCTTGTGACACCTGGGACAAAATGTCCAATCGTTGATTTGGATCAAAAGGCCTATATTTCAAAGCGGAACGTAACTGGCGTTTACCCGCAGCTTCTGGTTATCACGAATGGCACCCTTTCAATTGACTTCTCGAAATTTGACTCGCCTTGGCCTGCTGTTGGCTGTTTTGCCGCTTGCAGCTTGCAACACGGTAGTGATGAAGCCGTCCGGCGATATTGCGCAACAACAGTCGCAGCTGATCGTCACGGCCATGGTACTGATGCTGCTGATCGTGGTGCCGGTGATTGCCCTGACTTTGTTGTTTGCATGGCGCTATCGGCAATCAAATAAGGCCGCCACCTACACCCCGGAGTGGGCCCATTCGACCCGCCTGGAGCTGGTGATCTGGGGCGCGCCGCTGCTGATCATCATTGCGCTGGGGGCAATCACCTGGATCAGCACCCACAAACTGGACCCCTACCGGCCGCTCGACCGGATCGACGCGAAGCGGCCCTTGGTGGCGGGCGTACAGCCGTTCGTGGTCGAAGTGGTGGCGCTGGACTGGAAGTGGTTGTTCGTCTACCCCGAGCTGGGCATTGCCACGGTCAACGAATTGGCCGCGCCGGTGGACCGCCCGATCGAGTTCAAGA
>JBIIVZ010000253.1:0-4307 GCA_044339175.1 Roseateles sp. | reverse complement strand
AGCAGCAGTTGCACCGGCTTTGAGGTCTCACCGCCGAGGCGTTGCAGGGCGGCCGGTGCGGCGATGGCCAGGCGGCCCAGCGCAAAGGCCGTCTTGTTGCCGGCCACGGCCACGCCGTTCAATTCCATCGCGCGCAGCAGCGCCGCCTCGCTGAGTGGAATCAGGCCGCGCTGATAGCACGCGCCCAGCATGATGATGTTGCTGGGCATGGTGTCGCCCATCAGGGTTTGGGCAATCGCCTGCGCGTCGATGCTGCTCAGCAGCGCTTCGTCCGCCACCGCATAAGCCATCTTGGCCAACAGCGAATCGGCTTGCAGGTTGGCGTCCGGGTTGCGCACAAAGGCCGCCGTTGGCAACTGATGCGTGTTGGCCAGGATGACGGTGCGACCCGGCTTGACGGTGGCCAGCGCGTCGGGCGAGGCCCCGACCACCATGTCGCAGGCCAGCAGCACATCGGCCTGCTGGGTGTCGATGCGCACTTGGTTGAGCAGGTCTTGCGTCGGGGCCAAGCGGACAAAACTCAGCACCGCGCCGCCTTTTTGCGCAAAACCCATGAAGTCCAGCACCGAGGCTTGCTTGCCTTCCAGGTGCGCGGCCATGCTGACCAGCGCGCCCACGGTGACCACGCCGGTGCCGCCCACGCCGGTGACCAGCAGGTCGAACGGGCCGCTCCAGGCCCAGGCAGCGGGCGCGTGGATGGCCGCGATTTCGGCCGCCAAATCAGCCGCCGTGAAGCCTGCGCCGGTGCGCTTCTTCAGCTCGGCGCCGTGCACCGATACAAAGCTCGGGCAAAAGCCGTCCACGCAGGAGAAATCCTTGTTGCAACTGGACTGCTCGATCTGGCGCTTGCGGCCAAAGTCGGTCTCCACCGGCACCACGCTCAGGCAGTTGCTGGCCACGCCGCAATCGCCGCAGCCTTCGCACACCGCCTGGTTGATGAAGATGCGTTTCGGGGCCTCGACCAGCTCGCCTTTCTTGCGTCGGCGGCGCTTTTCGGCCGCGCAGACCTGGTCGTAGATCAGCACGGTCACGCCCTCGACCTCGCGCAACTGGCGCTGCACTTCGTCCAGTTCGCTGCGGTCATGAAAAGTGGTGTGCGGCGGGAACTGGCTTTTCAGATCGTCGTATTTGCCAATCTCGTCCGACACGATGACCAAGCGTTTGACGCCCTCGGCCTCGACCTGACGGGCAATCTGCGGCACGCTGGTCTGGCCGTCCACCGGCTGGCCGCCGGTCATGGCGACCGCGTCGTTGTAGAGAATTTTGTAGGTGATGGTCGTCTTGGCGGCAATCGCCTGGCGGATCGCCAAATAGCCCGAGTGGTAGTAAGTGCCGTCGCCAAGGTTCTGAAACACATGTTTTTCGGTGCTGAAGCGGGACTGCGCGGCCCAGTCCACGCCTTCGGCACCCATCTGTATCAGCCCTGAGGTGCCACGCTCCATCCAGCTGGCCATGAAGTGGCAGCCGATGCCGGCCAGCGCCCGCGAGCCGTCGGGCAGCTGGGTTGAGCGGTTGTGCGGGCAGCCGGAGCAGAAGTAGGGCTGACGCCGCACGCCATCGGCCGCGTTGGCCAGCAACTCAGGCGTGAGGAAGTCCACCACCAAGTGGCGGCGGTCCAGCGCCGGGTTCAGCCGCGCCAGCCAATCGGCCACCGTGGCCATGATGCGCGAGGGCCGCAACTCGCCTAAAGCGCTGAGCACCGCGCAGCCCAGCTCGTCGGTCTTGCCGATGACGCGCGGGCGCTGGGCGTCGGGCAGGTGGTAGAGCAACTCCTTGATCTGGCGCTCGACGACCGGTGCTTTTTCCTCGATCACCAGCATGTCGCTCAGGCCGCGCGCGAACTCCGCCATGCGGCTCGGTTCCAGCGGGAACACCAGGCCCACTTTGTAGACCCGCACGCCGGCGGCGGCCAGCGCATTCGGGTCCAAGTCGAGGCGTCGCAGCACTTCCATGAAGTCGTAATGCGCCTTGCCGACGGTGACGATGCCAAGCGTGGCGCGGGGGCTGGTGACGATGTGTTTGTCGATGCTGTTGAGCTTGGCAAACGCCCGCACCGCGTTCAGCTTGTGTTCGAGGCGCGACTCCAGCTCCAGCGACGGCAGGTCGATGGTGCGGATGTGCAAATCGACGGGGGATGGATATTCGACGGCCAAGTCGAAGTCCAGCGGAATCGCATCCAGATCGACCGTCATGCCGCTTTCCACCACCTCGGAGATCGCCTTGAAGCCGACCCAGGTGCCGGAGAAGCGCGACAGCGCCCAGCCATACAGCCCGAACTCCAGATATTCGGCCACATTGCCCGGGTGGACGACCGGCATGCTCCAGGCTTGCAGTGCCAAGTCGCTCTGGTGCGGCGTGCTGCTCGACACACAACCATGGTCGTCACCGCAGACGACCAGCACGCCGCCGAGTTTGGAGCTGCCGTAGACATTGCCATGCTTGAGCGCATCGCCGCTGCGGTCCACGCCGGGGCCCTTGCCGTACCACATGGCAAACACGCCGTCCGCCGTGCGCTTGGGGTCCAGCGCCACCCGCTGCACGCCCAGGCAGGCGGTGGCGGCGAGGTCTTCATTGATGGCGGGCAGGAAGTTGATCTTGGCCGCCTCCAGAAACTTGGACGCCTTCCACAGTTGTTGGTCCACCATGCCAAGCGGGCTGCCCCGGTAGCCCGACACAAAGCCGGCGGTGTTCAGACCGGCGCGTTCGTCTTGCGCTTTTTGCGCCAGCAGCAGCCGCACCAGCGCTTGCGTGCCGGTCAGGAACACGGCACCCGAGGTGGCGGCCAGGTTGTCCGACAGTTTGTAGTCGCGCAAGCTTGTGGCGGGCAAGGCTGCTTGAGTGGGTGCGGGGCTGGACATGGAGTCTCCTGACGGGTGGCGGCAAGCGCTAATTTTTGTTCAGATCCGCCGGTTTTTCTCGCTTTAATGTCTACAAAATCGCTAGGGAATTAGAAAATTAAACTCAGGGGTGGCTGAATGGCGAAAGAAGTTTTTGATCGAACGACGCGGCAGATTCTTGAGGCCCTGCAGGCGGATGGCCGGCAGAGCATCCAGCAGCTGGCCGAGCTGGTGGGTTTGTCGGCCACGCCGGTCTGGCGTCGCATCAAGGAGTTGGAGGCCAGCGGCGTCATTCGCCGCCATGTGGCGCTGGCAGACCGCGAAAAGCTCGGGCTCAATGTCTGCGTGATGGCCAATGTGTCGCTGGTGCGGCACAGCGAGGGGGCGGTCGAGCAGTTCGAACAATTGGTGCTGGCAAGCCGCGAGATCATTGAATGCCAAGCCATCACCGGCGAGGCCGATTACGTCATCAAGGTGGTGGTGGCGGACATGAAGGCTTATGACCAGTTCCTGCAATCGCAGATTTTCAAAATGCCCGGCGTCGCCAGCGTGCGCAGCAATGTGGTGCTGCGCGAGGTCAAGTACGACACCGCGCTGCCGGTGTCTTGATCACTTCTGGAGTGCAGACTCCAGCCAGCGGCTGCACCGGCTGATCAGCAGCAGATGGGGCAGGGTCAGCGCAGCCAGGGCCACCACCAGCCAGCGCAGCGCGTCACCGGCCACCGCTGTTTGCAAACGGTCAGCACCCGGCAGTTGCCACAGCAAGGCACCGAGCCCAGCGGTCAGCAGCAGTACGACGGTGATGGCGGCTGCCGCCGTGGCGGTCCGGGGCAACGGCATTGCTTTGCCGCTGTTGCCAATCCGCACGGCGCGCCAGACTCGCCAAATGTGCAGCGGTGCGTGATACGCGCCGAAGTAGAGCGCAAACGCCAGCAGCGGCGACAGGGTCAAATTCAGCAGCAGAACAGCCAGCAGCTCGGCCCAGGCTTGGCGGTAAACACGCCAGCGCGGCAGGCCGCCGACCCAAGCCCAAGCGGCAAACAAGCCCAACCAGACGACACCCAAGTCACGCCACGCTTGCAGCGCTTCGGCCGGCAACCAGGGCAGCAGGGTGGACGTGGCCGCGCTGGCTTGCGTCCAGGGCAACAACAACACGGGCGCGGTACCGAGCACCGCGCGGGTCAGCCCGGCCAGCGCTGGCGTCTGTATTTGTATTTGCACTTGCGGCGGCGTCCTTGTCGGCCCAGCCCAGCGCCCGAACGGTTCGCCGAAGTGCCAGGCCGACATGGCGATCAAGGCGAACAGGGCCAGCGTCGGGCTGCGGCTGAGCAACGCACCGGCCGCCAGCACCGCCGCCAAATAGAGCCCGGCCATGCCCAGCGCCCGAGTGCGGCTGGCAAAATTCTGCAACAGCAGCAGCGCGTCCAGCGCGCCGTGCAGCAGGCCGGTGCTGAGGCTCAGTCCCAGCAT
>JBIIVZ010000252.1:0-4314 GCA_044339175.1 Roseateles sp. | reverse complement strand
ATGTGCCCATAGCAGAAGTTCGTTGAATTTCGGCATTGGGTTAGCCGCAGTCGCTTGAGTTTGGCAAACCAACGTCCAATACGGCCGAAACCAGTCTTTGTGCATTTCGTTGATTCGATGTCTGCTCTTCATCCCGTAGCTGCCGATCGACGAATGCGGAATGCAACACTGTTGGCTCCGACAGGCAGGTAAGCCTCTCAGGGCATCGGTGCCGACATTCGGGTGATCCAGGAGTGTCGATTGCGATCCCGCATGGATGCTGAAGTACCAGTCGCAAAAGCTGGCTCACCTGCATGTTGCTGCGGTAGCTCAGTTCTTGACCGGCTCCATCATCGTCAGGCGTCAACGCCGCTCAACGCCCTTTTGCTTACCTCGCACCACGCATCCCCGGGTAAACCGCATGTAAAAATTTCTTTTCAGAAATTTTCATTTATGAAATACTTGATTCATCGAAGGACTCAATCACTGCAACCGGAAAACCCACACATGACTCCGTCACCCAAGCAATTTCGACCTACCCGGCTGAGCCGCAAGATGCGGCTCGCCATGGGGCTCACGGCGATGGCCGGCCTATCGCAATCCGTTTGGGCACAGGAGGACGCCGCCAAATTGCAACGGGTTGAAGTGACCGGCACCTCGATCAAACGGCTTGATTCCGAAGCCGCGCTGCCTATCCAGGTCATCTCGCGCGCCACGATTGAAAAGAGCGGCGTCACCACTGCCGAGCAATTGCTGGCCCAGGTGTCGGCCAATGTCGGCGCAATCGAGGAGAAGTCACAGAACACCGACACCCAGCGCAATAGCGGTTTCTCGGGCGCCAATCTGCGTGGCCTGGGGGTGTCCTCCACCTTGGTGCTGATGAATGGCCGGCGCATGGCGAATTACGCCTTCGGCGGCCAAGGTGTCGACCTCAGCTCTATCCCGACCACGGCGCTTGAGCGGGTCGAGATCTTGAAAGACGGCGCCTCCGCCATTTACGGTGCCGACGCCGTCGGCGGCGTGATCAATTTCATCACCCGCAAAGACTATCAAGGCGTGGATCTGAGCGTGCGCGCAGGTGGGTACGAGGACGGTGGCGGCAGCCGTCAACAGTTCAATGTAGCGGCGGGCTACGGCGATCTGAGCGAGCAGGGGTTCAATATCTTCGGCTCGGTGCAGTATCAAAAGTCGGCCCAACTGAAGGCGATTCAGCGCGAATGGTCCAAGACCGCGCTGCGCCCTGATGTCGGAAGCATCGGCACTTCCACCACCAACTGGCCGGCCAATCTCTTCACCACCAGCTCGGCCAGCTCCTTGCTCGGCAGCGCCGACACGAATGGTGGCAAATGCGCGCCGCCCACCAGCGTCTTCAGCGGTGGCTTCTGCAATTTTGACTACCAAGCGGCAGCCGATCTGGTGCCCGAAACCACCAAGCTGAACGCGTTCACACGGGCCGTGCTGGCGTTGAACAAGAGCCATAGCTTGTTCGCCGAAGCCGCTCATTCCAGCAACGAGGCTTTCTACCGTATTTCACCGGCCACCTTCACCGGCTACAAGCTGACCTCCGCCGGTGCGCGCATCCCGCTGACCTATCCCAAAGGCGGCCCCTTCTTCCCCAAGACCTACATCAATATGAAGACCGGCTTGCCGGTCGCGACGCCGAACGCCAAAGACATCTTTGTCTCGGTGCGCCTGACGCCGCTGGGCCAGCGCGAGCGGGTGCAAGACACCACGCAGGACCGCTTCGTCTTCGGCGCCGAAGGCGAATTCGCCGGCTGGGACTACAGCAGCGCCTTCAACCACTCGGTCTCACGCGCCACCGAGCAATACAACAACGGCTTCGTTTATGGCAATAAGCTGGGGCCCTTGATCGCGTCCGGCGTGGTCAATCTATGGGGTGACAACACCCCCGAGGTGATGGCTCAGATGGAAGCCACGCAAGCGCATTTGGTGGCCGGCCGCACCGGGCGAGCGACTTCCGACAGCTTCGATGCGCGCGCCTCCAAGGAAATCTACGCGCTACCTGCCGGCGCGCTGGCAGTCGCAGTGGGCATGGAGCTGCGGCGCGAGAAGCTCAGCGACGTTCAATCGGATGAAGCGAAGTCGGGCCTGTTGAACAACATCACCTCGTCCAACGACACCCACGCCCAGCGCACCGTCAAGGCCTTGTTCACCGAAGTCCATGTGCCGCTACTGAAAAGCCTGGAGGCTGACTTTGCGGTGCGCTATGACTCCTATGACAGCGGCGCCATCGGCAGCAGCACCAACCCCAAGCTCTCTCTGCGTTGGCAACCGGTCAAAGAGTTCCTGTTGCGCAGCGCGGTCGGCACGGGCTTCCGCGCGCCGTCCTTGGCCGACGTCAGCTCCTCGGGCGGCATCCGCGCCAGCTCCAACTTCTACACCGACCCGGAGCGCTGCATCAATGGCGTCGGGCCGGGTTGCAAGGCCGGCGCGATGACGATCCGCTCCGGCGGCAACCCCGACCTGACGCCCGAGACCTCCACCCAGTTCTCCTTCGGCACTGCGATTGATCCGGGCCTGGGCTTCTTTGCCACCGTCGACTATTGGAAGATCAAGAAGGACGATGTGATCTCGGAGCTGAGCGAGTCGCTGATAGGTTCGAACTTCCCCTATATATCCAGGTTCGTCACGCGCGAGGCTGCCGACCCGGCCTATCCGGGTTTGCCGGGCCAAATCCTGGAGATCCTTTTGCCTGTTGCCAACCAGGGCAAGCAAAACGTCGCTGGCATTGATCTGTCGCTGCTGCACCGACTCAAGCTGGGTGAGGCCGGCAACATCAAGACCGGTTTGAACGGCACCTATCTGCTGCAAAGCGAGCAGCAACTGGTCAAGGGCGGCGAGACGATCAACAACCTGGGCCGCTACGCCAATCTGTTCCCGACCCCGCGCTGGAAGCACAGCCTGTCCATCGACTGGACCCTGGGGGATTGGGATCTGTACCTGGCCAACCGCTATCAGCGCGGCTATATCGACGCCTATGCCAGCGTGCTAGACCCCAAGACCGGCTTTGTCACCAGCGTGGCCCATGGCACACCCGGCTCGGTCTCGGGCAAGGTGGCTGCCTCCAGTACCTTTGATATGCAGTTCGGCTATGCCGGCTTCAAGAATCTGCGCCTCAAGGCCGGCTTGGTCAATATGTTCAACACCGCCCCGCCAACTTCCAATCAAAGCGGCTACTTCCGCGGCTTCGACCAAAGTGTTGACGCCACGGGCCGCTATGGTTATGTGAGCGCGGCGTATTCGTTCAAATAAGAATTTAGCTCCGAACTTGAATTGCTTTTCGGGGGTTGTTTGCGCAAGCAGACCACCCTCTTTTTTTGCCTGCCGAGGCAAAAGCCCGCCTCGCCTTCAACGCCTCACAAGAAAGGGATGGGCCGCCCCGACCTTTCTTGACCCCCTCGGGGGGCGGACGACGTAGATCGTCGTCCTGGGGGCACACCGAAAGACCGCCTTGTCAAAGTCACTCCCAACAAAAATGCATGCCATCCAAGCACCAGCCGCGGTCGTGATGATTCGTCCGCACCATTTTCAGCCCAACCCCCAAACCGCCGCAGACAACAGCTTTCAATGCCGCACACTCAATGCCTCGGAACAAGAGATCGCGACGCGGGCCTTGAACGAAGTCGATGCGGCAGCCGACGCTTTACAAGCGGCCGGCGTCACCGTCCATGTCTTCGATGACTGCAGCAACCAGGAGACGCCCGACTCGGTGTTTCCGAACAACTGGTTCTCGACCCATGCCGGCGGCCATATTGCCGTCTATCCGATGTACTGCCCGAATCGCCGGCGCGAGCGCCGCAGTGATGTGCTCGACCTGCTCAAGGCCCAGTACCGGGTGCAGGACGTGATCGACTACTCGGGTCTGGAGCAAGATGACTTGTTTCTCGAAGGCACGGGCGCGATGGTGCTCGACCATGCCGAACGCGTCGCCTACACGGTGCAGTCAAACCGCGCCAATCCGGTCGCGCTGGAGCGCTTTTGCACCCATTTCAACTATGAGCCTATGGCTTTTGCGGCGCATGACGCAGCCGGACAAGCGATCTATCACACCAATGTGCTGATGTGCATCGGCAGTCAGTTCGTGATGATGGGGCTGGCCAGCCTGCCCGATCTGGCCCGGCGCGCCGAAATCAAAACAAGGCTGCTGCAGTCGGGCCGGGAACTGGTCGAATTGACGGCGCAGCAGCTGGCCGAATACGCCGGCAACGCGCTCGAACTGAGCACGCCAAACGGGCCGCTGCTGGCGATCTCCAGCCGCGCCTTGGCCTCGCTGCGCGGCGAGCAAATCAAGGCCATTGAGCGCTACGCGAGCAT
>JBIIVZ010000251.1:0-4330 GCA_044339175.1 Roseateles sp. | reverse complement strand
GAGTCGAAGGATCAGCGTGGCGGGACGTTTTGCGGAGGTCAAGGAGGAAGCCGCAGCCTTAGGCTGCGCTGGGGGACACGAAGCAAAACGTCCCGCCACGCTGATCCCGCGAGCCCATCGTTTCTCCGCGAACGCCGGGTGCCGCCAGGGGCCTGGGATGCTCTCAGTCAAGTGCGTGGCGCGGGAATTGCTCACCCGGCTGCGGCCTGACGGCGGCAATGCGCTGCACATAGCGCGGGTTGCCGCCGCTGTGCCCGGCACCAGACTCGAAGCCGTCTTCAAAGCCGATGACGCGCAAGCCGGCGCAGACCTGCAGCAATTCGCCCGGCTGAAGCAGAAAGTCGGCGCGCGCTGGCCTTCCTATGCTTTGTTGGCCGTCGGCAAAGGTCTCGTAAATCAGCGTGCCACCGGGTGCTATCGCCGCCACGATCTGCGGCAGCAGCGGCCGCCACAGGTAGTTGCAGACCAGCACCAGGTCGAATTGCCGCGTGCCCAGCGGCCAGGGGCCGGTCTCGACGTCGGCCTGGATGATTTCGGCCAAGCCGTGCAAGTCATGCAGACCGGCCAACGCGGCCGCGTCCCGGTCCACTCCGGTGACTTGCAGACCCAAGCCGGCCAAGTGGCGCAAGTTGCGGCCCGAGCCACAAGCCAAGTCCAGCGCGGTGGTGCCCGGGCGCAAGCCTTGTTGCCAGCGCAGCAGCCAGCGGGACGGCGCGGGGGCGGACATCGAAGGTGCGGGAGTCAAAGTGAGGTCAGTCAAAAGCAGGCCCTGATTTGTTCAGACAGATTCATCATCAACGCCGGTTGCGTGTAGCTGAGAAAGACCAGCCCCAGTAGCGCCAGCGCGCAGGTCCAGATCAGCAGGCGCTTGAGCATGCTGCGGACCTCATGCCGGTTGCGATTGCGGCAGCGCAAGCGGGGTGCGTGCAATCGCCCCCTCGCGGACCGGCAAATTGACCAGCGCCGCCATCACGCCCAAGCCCACGGCCAGCCACCAGACGACGTTGTAGCTGCCGCTGGCGTCATACAACTTGCCGCCCAGCCAGACGCCCATGAAACTGCCGATCTGGTGGCTCAGGAAGACAAAGCCGCCCAGCATCGACATGTGCTGGATACCGAAGATCTGCACCATCAGCGCATTCGTCGGCGGCACGGTGGACAACCACAGCACGCCCATCACGGCCGAGAAGATATAGACCGACATCGGCGTCAGCGGCACGCTCAAAAAAGTCACGATGGCGACCGAGCGCAGCGTGTAAATGGTCGACAAGATGTAACGCTTGGGCATGCGCTGCCCGAGGCTGCCGGCCGCATAGGTGCCGAACACATTGAACAGGCCGATCAAGGCCAGCGCGTAGGTGGCCACTTGCGGGCTCAGGCCGTTGTCCTTCAGATAGCTGGGCATGTGCACGCCGATGAAGACAACCTGAAAGCCGCAAACAAAGTAGCCCGCCATCAGCAACTGGAAGCTGCGGTAGCCAAAGGCCTCGCGCAAGGCCTGGCCAATGCTCTGGTGGTGGGCGTGGACTGGGCGGGCGCTGAGCGGCTCGCGCAGGCCGAAGGCCAGCGGCAGAATAATCAGCGCCATGCAGGCCAGCGCAAACAGCGCGTTTTGCCAACCGGTCGAGACGATCAGCCAGTTTTCTACCGGCACCATCAAGAACTGCCCGAACGAGCCGGCCGCGGCCGCCACGCCCATCGCCCAGGAGCGCTTTTCAGGTGCCACATTGCGGCCGATCACGCCGTAGATCACTGCATAAGTGGTGCCCGACTGCGCAATGCCGATCAGCAGCCCGGCGCTGCCGGTGAAGGCCAGGCCGGACGTGGAGAGCGCCATCAGCACCAAGCCCAGAGCGTACAAAATGCCGCCGACGATGAGCACCCGAAAAGGGCCGAAACGGTCGGCCAACATGCCGGCAAACGGCCCGGCAATGCCCCACGAGATGTTCTGGATGGCGAGCGCAAAGGCGAAGGTTTCACGCGTCCAGCCGCGGTCCATCGTGATCGGCTGCAACCACAGGCCAAAGCCATGGCGTATGCCCATCGACACGGTGACGATCAGGGCACCGCAAAGCAGCACCTGAAACATGGACAGCGGCGCGGGCTGGGCTTCTGGGGGCGAATTCATCTGCGCACTGTATCGAAACCCGGCTTGGCGACGGTCTCGTGGGTGACGACGCCACGCTGCGGCTCGCAAGAATGTTGGTTACATGTGTAAAAACACAGTATTTGGCGTGGGTTATGGGCTTCAGCCCCGGGCGCTGCGGAACCGACCTCTAGAATCCGGCCCCATGGCGAGCAAAGCGAATTCACAAATCAACCCCAGCACCCCCGGCAGCTACGGCGAGGCCTCGATCCGAGTGCTGAAGGGCTTGGAACCGGTCAAACAGCGGCCGGGCATGTACACCCGCACCGAGAACCCGCTGCACACGATTCAAGAGGTGATCGACAACGCGGCCGACGAAGCGCTGGCCGGTTTTGGCAAACGCATCGACTTGATCCAGCACACCGACGGCTCGGTGTCGATTGCCGATGACGGGCGCGGCATCCCGTTCGGCCTGCACCCGGAGGAGGGCGTGTCGGTGGTGGAAATCGTTTTCACCCGCCTGCATGCCGGCGGCAAGTTCGACAAAGGTTCGGGCGGCGCTTACAGCTTCTCTGGCGGTTTGCACGGGGTCGGTGTCAGCGTGACGAACGCACTGGCCAAGCGGCTGGAAGTGACGGTCTGGCGCGAGGGTCAAGTGGCCACGCTGGCGTTCGAGAACGGCGATGTGGTCGAGCCGGTCAGCGTCCGCAAGGCGGATACCTCGGCCAAGGGCGGTGACCGCAAGCAGGGCACCCGCGTGCGCGTCTGGCCCGACGCCAAATACTTTGAAAGCGCCGACCTGCCCAAGGCCGAGTTAGCCCATTTGCTGCGCAGCAAGGCGGTGTTGATGCCCGGCGTCATCGTGACGCTGGCGAACGAAAAGACCGGCGATGTGCAAACTTGGTCTTACGAGGGCGGGCTGCGCGATTACCTGACGCAGTCGCTGCATGCTGACCCGCTGATCCCGCTGTTCGAGGGCGCGCAATACGCCGGCCGCTCAGAGACCGAAAATTTCGCCGAAGGTGAGGGTGCCGCTTGGTGCGTGGCCTTCACCGAAGAAGGCGCGCCGATGCGCGAAAGCTATGTGAACCTGATCCCGACGGTGGCCGGCGGCACCCATGAGTCGGGCTTGAAAGACGGCCTGTTCGGTGCCATCAAGGGCTTCATCGAAATGCACAGCCTGCTGCCCAAGGGCGTCAAGCTGATGCCAGACGACGTCTTCTCGCGCGCCAGCTTTGTGCTGTCCGCCAAGGTGCTGGACCCGCAGTTCCAGGGCCAGACCAAGGAGCGGCTGAACAGCCGCGACGCGCTGCGCTTGGTCTCCACCTACGTCAAACCGGGGCTGGAGCTGTGGCTGAACCAGCATGTGGAGTTCGGCAAGAAGTTGGCCGATCTGGTCATCAAGCAGGCGCAAACCCGTCAGCGTGCGTCGATGAAGGTCGAGAAGCGCAAGGGCTCCGGCGTGGCCGTGCTGCCGGGCAAGTTGACCGATTGCGAGAGCCGCGATCTGCTGCACAACGAGGTCTTCCTGGTTGAAGGGGACTCGGCCGGCGGCTCCGCCAAGATGGGGCGCAACAAAGAAACGCAGGCGATTCTGCCGCTGCGGGGCAAGGTTTTGAATACCTGGGAGGTCGAGCGAGACCGGCTCTTTGCCAACAACGAGATTCACGATATTTCGGTCGCCTTGGGCGTCGACCCGCATGGCAAGAACGATTCGCCCGACCTGTCCGGGCTGCGCTACGGCAAGGTCTGCATCCTGTCGGACGCCGATGTGGACGGCTCCCACATCCAGGTGCTGCTGCTGACGCTGTTCTTCCGCCATTTCCCCAAGCTGGTGGAGACCGGCCATATTTATGTGGCGCGCCCGCCGCTGTACCGGGTCGATGCGCTGGCACGGGGCAAAAAACCCGCCGCCAAGATCTACGCGCTGGACGAAGGCGAACTGACCGCCACGCTGGACAAATTGCGCAAGGAAGGCGCTCGCGAGGGCAGTTGGAGCATCAGCCGCTTCAAAGGCTTGGGCGAGATGAGCGCCCTGCAACTGTGGGACACGACGCTGAACCCGGAAACCCGCCGCTTGAGCCAGATCGTTTATGGCCAGTTCGACCTCGGCCAAACCGAGGTGGCGATCAACAAGCTGATGGGCAAGGGCGAGGCCGCCTCGCGCCGCGAGCTGATGGAAATCCACGGCGATTCGGTTGAAATTGATATCTGAACCGGTGCGCATGAAAACCGTATGAAGAC
>JBIIVZ010000020.1:0-14623 GCA_044339175.1 Roseateles sp. | reverse complement strand
CAAAGTCCAGCAACAGCTTCAGCTTGGGCTGCAACTCCGGCGGGCATTGGCGCTTCAGGTCGAGCAGATTTCGCGACTCCATGGCCAGCAACAGGTCGAAGCGCTCGAAGTCCTCCGGCTGCACCCTGCGCGAGCGCCATTTCTTATCCGGCGTCAGTTGCCGGCGCAGCAGCGCCGCTGCGGCTCGCGCGTCAATCCGCTGCGCCCTCGGGTCGGCTTGCGCGCCGGCCGATTGCACCGAGTTGAACGCCTCTTGCGCACCCGGGCCGAAGCCGCTGCGCCTGGCCTTCAGCACCAGCTCGGCCATCGGCGAGCGGCAGATGTTGGCGGTGCAGACGAACAAGATGGCAACCAAGGCGAGTACGGCTCAGAGAGTTCAAAAGGTCAAAGGATGAGAGCTTTTCAACGGGCCAATTCGGCGCGCATCGCGTCGATAACCGCCTTGTAATCGGCTTGGCCAAAAATGGCGGAGCCGGCCACAAAGGTGTCGGCACCGGCATCGGCAATCTGACGGATGTTGTCGATCTTGACGCCGCCATCGATTTCCAGCCGGATGTCGCGGCCGCTGGCTTCGATGAGGCGGCGCGCTTTCTCGAGCTTTTTCAGGGCGCTGGGCAAAAAGCTCTGGCCGCCAAAACCGGGGTTGACGCTCATGATCAGCACCAAATCCACCTTGTCGATGACCCATTCCAGCACGTCGAGAGGCTCGGCCGGGTTGAACACCAGGCCGGCCTGCTTGCCTTCGGCCTTGATCAACTGCAGGGTGCGGTCCACATGGGCGCTGGCATCGGGGTGGAAGCTGACCAGATCAGCCCCGGCTTTGGCAAAGGCGACTGCCAAGCTGTCGACCGGTTGCACCATCAAATGCACATCGATGGGGACGGGCGTGCCGTCCGGCTTGACCGCGTGCTTTCGCAAGGCCTCGCAGATCATCGGCCCGAAGGTCAGATTGGGCACGTAATGGTTGTCCATCACATCGAAATGCACCCAGTCGGCACCGGCCGCCAAGACGTTGCGGACCTCCTCGCCGAGCCGGGCAAAGTCGGCCGAAAGGATGCTGGGGGCGATGCGGTAAGTCGTGCTCATGAATGGAGGCTCCTTGTGGAGCGCCTATTTTACGGAGCGTCGGTGACCAAACTCGGCTGCACCAGTTTGCTGCGCGCGGCGCGCGGCGCTTTTGCTGCCACAACGACCACCGTAGCAGGCACGACCGGCGCGGCCATACCGTCAAAGCAGGTCAGCAGCAGCATGTCGATGATCTGCGCGTCGCTGTGTTGGCCACTCAGCCGCAACAGCGCCAGCACCGGGTCGCAGGCACGCGCAAACAAGGTGTACAGCACCAACTCGGGCGGCAGAGCAGCGCGCAGCGAGCCGTCGGCCTGCGCCAGCGTGATCCATTCGCCGATCTCGTCGCTCAGCTGCATCAGCCGGCCCATATAGCCCTTGTGGGCCAGCAAGGCGGTGCGCAGGGTCGAGTTCTGCGACGGCAGGGACGGCATTTCACCGGCCAACTGCACCTGCATGGTCCAGCGCGCCAACACTTTCAAGTGATCAAGCGGCGCTTGCGGCGGGCCGGCCCGCTGCGCAGCCAACTGCGCCAGCGCCCGGTCCAGCACTCGCATCATCGCGGCGGCGGCCAAGTCTTCCTTTGAAGCGAAGTGCTTGTACAGGCTGGCCTTGGCGATGCCCACATCGGCCACAACTTGGTCGACCGTCATCAGATCGAACCCCTTTTCTGCAAGCAAGCGATTTACCGACGCAACGATCGCGTCTTCGCGGACTTGCAGGAGCTGAGCACGAAATGAGATTTTTGCCATTCACGATTGTAAACAGGCTTCCCTCAATATGAACCAGACAGTACACGAACAACCTTAACTTTTAATTAATAGACCGATGAGTTGACATCGTGAACTACATCGTTCACATTTGATCCATGGCGTTTACATCCTTTCTCTTCTAGTCCCCCGGAGCCCCCGATGTTCACAATGCTTCGTCATCTGCTCAAACTGCCACATCTGCACCTGCTGCCGGACTCACCGGTCGGCTGGGGCGAAGCGGCGGCGGCGGAGCACTCGAGCTCCCGCTTCGAGGCGCTGCTTGTTGCCGCCGATATGGCCACGCTGCTGAATGGACGCACCGAATTGAGCTTGCTGGTGCCGACCGATGAGGCCATCACCAAGTGGCATGTATCACTCGGCTTGCGCTGGGACGAATTGCTGTGCGATACGCCCCGGCTGCGTGCGATGTTGCTGGGTCATGTGGTGCCGGCCGCGTTGAGCATGGACGCGCTGAGTTCGGCAGCGTTGCTGATCACGGCCAATGGCCTGATGGTGCATGTGCAGTCGGACGGCGGCCCGACCGAGCCGCCTTCGCTGAGTTTGCTGGACGGCAACGGCGCACGGGTCCGTCACCTCAGCTCGCAAGCGCTCGGCCGGAGCATCGTGCACCGGCTCGATGCGGTGCTGCGCCCAGCCCACCACAGTTTGGCGCAAATGCTGGAGGCGCGCCCCGAGCTGTCACTGCTGGCCGAGGCAATGCGTCTGAGCGGCCTGGACAGCCTGCTGGGCTGCGCCGGTCCCTTCACGCTGCTGGCCCCGCTGAACGACGGAATGGAGCACTTGGCGGCGCGGCTCGGTTTGGGGCGCAGTGCCCTTTTCAACGACACCGCCACGCTGCGGTGTGCACTTCAACACCAAATACTGGCAGGGCGCTACAGCAGCGGCGAACTGCCCTGGGGCAGCACCTTGCACAGCCTGCAGGGCAAGCCGCTGCACCTCAATCATCTCGGCTTGGTCAGCGACGGTTTGGCGGCATTGCCGCTGTTGCCGGGCAGTGACCAACCGGCCCGCAATGGAGTGCTGCATTTGATCGCGCAGCCGCTGATCCATATGCACTGATCCAGCACACGCGTTTTTCCTCTGTCCACCACTACGATGAAAGAAACACCATGAAAAAGATCCTCGCAATCAGCCTCCTGGCACTCAGCACCATGGCCGTTCAAGCCAAGGACATCGTCGATACCGCCGTAGCTGCCGGCACCTTCAAGACTCTGGCTGCCGCATTGACAGCCGCTGACCTGATCCCCACCTTGAAGGGCCCTGGCCCGTTCACCGTGTTTGCCCCAACCGATGCGGCCTTCGCCAAGATCCCGAAAGCGGACCTGGACGCGCTGCTGAAGGACAAGGCCAAGCTGACCGCCGTGCTGACCTACCACGTCGTGCCGGGCAAGGTCATGGCCAAGGACGTCAAGGCAGGCAAGGTCAAGACGGTGCAAGGCAGCGAATTGACCATCACCACCGCCGGTGGCGTGATGGTTGACAAGGCCAAGGTCACCGCGACCGACATCGCCGCCGACAACGGCGTGATCCACGTCATCGACACCGTGATCATGCCCAAGTAAGCACCCAGCATCAGCGGGGCTCAGGTCATCTTCTGATGAAGCTGGGCCCATGATCCAAGTCAGCCGGCAGGCGTGTCGAAAGCACGCCGTGCCGCGCTGACTTTTTCACGTGTGACGCAGCCCAGCGCGTGGTCGTTGAGCAGCCCCATCGCCTGCATCAGGGCGTACATCGTGGTCGGTCCGACGAACTTCCAGCCGCGCAATTTCAAGTCTTTCGACAGCGCCCGCGATTCGGCAGACTCGGTCAGTGCTTGGGGAATCGCCAGCGCCGCAGGCTCGAAACGCCAGATATAGCGTGCCAGCGAGCCCTGTTCGGCGATCAACTCCAGCGCCCGCTGCGCATTGTTGATGGCCGCCAGGATCTTGCCGCGATGCCTGACGATGCCGGCATCCAGCACCAGACGCGCCACATCTTCTGACCCGAAACGCGCCACCGTCGCGATGTCGAAATCGGCAAAAGCCGCCCGAAACGCCGGGCGCTTGTTCAAAATCGTGCGCCACGACAAGCCGGACTGAAACCCTTCCAGGCAGAGCTTTTCAAACAGCCGCTGATCGCTGCCGACTGGGAAACCCCATTCGGTGTCGTGATAGCGCAAATAACCCGCGTCGCCCGCCGCTGCGGCACACCAACGGCAGCGCAGTTGGCCATCGGCGGGGATGTAGTGCAGTTGTTCAACTGCCTTGGTGGTCATCTCGGAATCTCCAATGAACTGCAGCACTGCCCGTGCTCCAAAAACAGCTGCGCGAGCATAGCCGCAGCCCCCTCCCTTTTTACGCCCTCCTACGCCCCCCTACGCCGCCGCAATCCGCAAGGATCTGCGGATAAGGCACCGCGCCTAGAATCTCCACCCATGGCAAATCCGCAATTCAGCTGCACCGTCCTCGCGCAAGTCTTGGCCGAGCAAACCAACTCCGAGCAGGGCGTTTACGCCTTCAGCTACACCGTCACGGTCGAGAACACTGGCGATATCACGGCGCAATTGATCGGCCGGCACTGGACGATCACCGACGCGCGCGGCTATGAACAAGAGGTTCAGGGCTTGGCGGTCGTTGGCCACCAGCCGCTGCTGGCACCGGGCCAGAAGTTCCAGTACAGCTCCTGGGCCCAAATCGCCACACCGCAGGGCGCAATGAGTGGGCGCTTCCTCTGCGTGAGCGAAGACGCCGAGGTGTTCTACAGCCCGGTGGCGGAATTCATGTTGGCCGACACCAGCAGCCTGCACTGATGCCGCCACGCAAGCAGAGTTGGGATCTGACCGCGCTGCTCAATGCAGCCGACCCCCGCGCCCCATTGGCCGCACGCAACTTGTGGCTGGCGCGCCTGCTTGAATGGCTGCGCCACCCGGCCAGCCGGGACGAGAGCAAGGCCGTCGCCAGCACCGGCAGTACCGCCAGCACCTTGCTGCCGGTGCTGCGGCTGAAGCATTTGCTCAACGTGCTGGAGCGCAACCCCGACCATGCGCGCGCTTTTGCCAACGTCATCGCGACGGTGTGGCGCGATGTCAACGCGGTGGGCCTGTTTGCCGACGTCGGCTTTGCGCCGCGGGTGGCGCTGTGGAGCGAGTTCTTGCACCGTGTGCGCCAGCGTCTGCTGCCCAACACGGCCGACACCACCGAATTGTCCGAACTGTTCAGCCTGCTGTTCCCCGATGTCGCCGATGAGCAATGGCTGCTCGCACTTGACGACGTGCTGCTGCAGCGCTTGGCCACTTTGCTGACGCTGGCCGAACCAGCACCCGAGCGAGCCTGGCAAAAAGCGGTGTTGAGCGGCTTGAATGTATTGGTCAGCGCGGTGCGCTCGGCCGGCTTGTCGGGCGCGCTGCGCCGCCGCATGAGCATCGAGTTGCTGAGCAGCCGACCGTTTGAACAACTGTCCACCGCCTGCGATCAACTGACGGTCGCGCTGAGCCACGGCGACAAGGCCGAGACCGGCCGCGCACTGGTCTATTTGCGCGCCCTGCTGAAGGCCTGCAACTTGGCGGCACTGAGCATCCCCGAGCATCTGGACTCGTTCGGCATTTCGGTCGATATCGTGTTCGAGGTCGAGCAGTTGATGGCGCGGATACAGCGCATCGAAGAGGTGCTGGACTGCCTCGTCAGCGACGGCTCGCAGCGCGAACAGGTTCGTCTGCTGGCCAATCTGGTGCGCGTCGTGCACGAACGGCGCAGCATACGCACGCTGTTTTCCAGCCATTACTCGCTGTTGGCCCGCAAGGTGGCCGAGCGCAGCGCCGAAACCGGTGAGCACTACATCACCCGCAACCGCGCCAACTACAAGACCATGCTGCGCCATGCGGCCGGTGGCGGCGCGATCGTGGCGGGCACCACCTTTGTCAAATTTGCCTTGCTGGCTCTCAGCTTGACGGCCTTCTGGGCTGGCTTCTGGGCTGGCATCAACTATGCGGTGAGCTTTCTGATCATCCATACGCTGAAATGGACGCTGGCCACCAAGCAGCCGGCCATGACCGCACCGGCCATGGCAGCCAAGCTGCAACACATCGGCGACGACGCCGGGCTGGCCGATTTCGTCGACGAAGTGGCCAATCTATTGCGCTCCCAGTTCGCCGGCATTCTGGGCAATCTGGCGATGGTGGCACCACTGGTATTGGGCGTGCAGTTGCTCTGCCAATTCACGTTTGGCGAGCCGCTGGTCGGCCCGGAGTCCGCCCACCATGTGCTGGATTCACTGACCCCGCTGGGCCCGGCGCCGCTGTTTGCAGCCTTCACCGGCGTGCTGCTGTTTGCCAGCAGCATGATTGCCGGTTGGGTCGAGAACTGGTTTGTGTTCTACCGCCTGGAAAGCGCCATTGCCTGGAACCCGGCCATCATTGCCCGCCTGGGGCAGAACCGGGCGCAGCGCTGGGCCCATTGGTGGCGCGACAACATCACCGGCGTGGCCGCCAACGTGTCGCTCGGCATGATGCTCGGCCTGGTGCCGCCGGTACTGGGCTTTTTCGGCCTGCCGCTCGATGTGCGTCACGTCACCTTGTCCACCGGTCAACTGGCCGCAGCCGTCGGCGCGCTGGGTTTGGAGGTGATGCGCACAGCCCCGTTCTGGTGGGCGGTGCTGGGCATTGCGCTGACCGGTGTGTTGAATCTGGGCGTCAGCTTTTACTTGGCGTTCAGCGTGGCGCTGCGCTCGCGCGGCATCCGGGTCGATGACCGCGCCCGCCTGAGCAGCGCCATCTGGCGGCGGCTGAGGCAGCACCCGAGCAGCTTTTTTCTGCCTCCGAAGAACGGTTAGACAGAGGACGAAGATCCAAGGCGTCAGTCGCGCTCGTCTTCCTTACGTTCCCCCCCCTTGCGACCCGAGAACATGGTCCACCAGACGATGAAGATCAGCAGCGCCCCAGCCCCGATGGCCTCCAGCATAAGTACAAGCATCACGGCCTCATTTCTAAAAGTGCTGCGGCAGGGCACAGCCTGGGTGATTTTAAGCAGCTTGACGGCGTGCGCGGTCGCGCCGCTGCCCACGCGAACGTTGCCGCCGGTCGAGCTCGCCGACCCGGTCGTCAAACCCGAACCGGCTGAGCGGCCACGGGCGGTGCTGCAACGCGAGCGTTCACGCTGGGTGGCGGCCGATTGGAGCGAACTGCCGGGCTGGGGGCAGGACCGCGCTGCCGAGCTGTGGCCCGCCTTATTGCGCGGCTGCGTGCGCCCCGCCGCCGATTGGGCCGCGCTGTGCGCGCGCGCCAGTCGGGCCCCGCCGGCCGATGACAACGAAGCCGCCCTCTGGCTGATGCAGCATCTGCAACCGTACCGGGTCGAGGCCAACAACGGCGAAGCGCAGGGCTTGATCACCGGCTATTACGAACCGCAATTGGACGCCACACGCAAACCGCAGGGCCGCTTTCAAACCCCGGTGCTGGGCCCGCCTGCCGATCTGCAACAGCGCCGCCCCTACCTGACCCGCCAGCAAATTGACTCCGAGCCGCGCGCCAAGTTGCGCGCGCCGGAGCTGATGTTCCTGGAAGACCCGCTCGACCTGCTGGTGCTGCAGATCCAGGGCTCGGGCCGGCTGCGCCTCAACCTCGGCGACGGCAGCCAGCAATGGGTACGCATGGCCTTTGCCGGCCACAACGATCAGCCCTACCAATCGATTGGCAAGACCTTGATCGAACGCGGCGAGCTGCGCCCCGGCGAAGCGTCTTGGCCGGCCATACGCGACTGGATGCGGCGCAACCCGCAAAAGGTGCGCGAGCTGCTCTGGGTCAACCCGCGCTATGTCTTTTTCCGCGAAGAGCCGCTGCCCGACACCAACATCGGCCCGCGCGGCGCACAGGGCGTGGCTCTGACGCCGGGCCGCTCGATCGCGGTGGACCGCGCCAGCATCCCCTACGGCACGCCCGTCTGGCTGGACACCACCGAGCCGCTGAGCAACACCGAGCTACGCCGCCTGGTGATGGCGCAAGACACCGGCAGCGCCATCACCGGCGCAGTGCGTGCCGACTACTTCTGGGGCTGGGGCGTTGAAGCCGAGCAACAAGCCGGCCGCATGAAACAGCCGCTGCGGCTGTGGGCGCTGTGGCCCCGCGCGGCGGGTTCTTGAGCCAAGCCGCAGCGCCAACTCAATCGACGACTTCCACGCCCTTCCAGAACGCGTAATAACCCTTGATCTCGGCGGCAGCTTCGGTCGGCTCGGGGTAGAACCAGACGGCATCGGGGTTCAGGTCGCCGTTGACGAACAGGCTCAGGTAATGGGCTTGGCCCTTCCAGGCGCAACCGGTGCGGTGGTTGCTGAAGGTGGTGTGCTCGCGCTTCAACGCTTCCGGGGGAAAGTAATGGTTGCCTTCAACCACCACGGTGGCGTCGCTCTGCGCCACCACCACACCGTTCCAGACTGCTTTCATGGCCTTGCTCCTCGACTGCCTATCAGTCGGCGGGACTATAGGCCAGCCGTCCTGCCCCAGCCGTTTGAGGGGTCTCGGGCGCTTCACCGACAATGCCCCGGTGAAACGCTATTACTCCCATCAAGGCAAAGACATTTTCATCACCTCAGGCTCGACCAAGGAATTGGCCGCCGGGGTGTTCGGCGTTTGCGCCATCGGCGGTGGCGCGGAGGGTTGGTCAGTGGTCCACATGGGCCCGGACGGCGATGCCGCCGACCTCGGCGGCGAGTACTACTTCGCCACTTATGAAGAGGCGCTGACCTTCGTCAAGGAGTTGATCGACTTGATGGTGGTTTGACCAGCCTTCAGCATCTCCGCACCCAGTGCCTCGGCCACTTCGATGCCGTCCACACCGGCCGACATGATGCCGCCGGCATAGCCCGCGCCTTCACCGGCCGGGTACAAGCCCGCCACGTTGACGCTCTGCAAGTTCTTGCCCCGGCTGATGCGCAGCGGCGAGGAGGTGCGTGTTTCCACCCCGGTGAGCACCGCGTCGGGCATCGCAAAGCCGCGAATCTGGCGGCTGAAGGCCGGCAGCGCCTCGCGGATCGCGTCCAGTGCATAAACAGGCAGGCTGCCGTTGCCGGGCTGGGCCAGGTCGGTCAAGGTGACACCGGGCTTGTAGGACGGCTCCACGCTGCCGAAGGCCTGGCTGCGTTGGCGCTTGATGAAGTCGCCGACGAGTGAGGCGGGCGCTTTGTAGCCGCCCTCACCTAACTCGAAGGCGCGCGACTCCCAGATGCGCTGGAAGGCCATGCCGTCGAGCGGGCTGACCGGGCCTTGGCTGAGGCCGTCCTGGCGGTAATCCTGCGGCGTGATGCCGACAACGATGCCGGCGTTGGCATTGCGCTCGTTGCGCGAATACTGGCTCATGCCGTTGGTCACGACCCGGTTCAGCTCGGATGTGGCCGCCACCACCGTGCCGCCCGGGCACATGCAAAAGCTGTAGACCGAACGGCCGTTGGACGCGTGGTGCACCAGCTTGTAATCGGCCGCGCCGAGGATGGCGTTGCCGGCATTCGGGCCGAAGCGGGCGGCGTCGATGATGCTTTGTGGATGCTCGATGCGGTAGCCGATGGAGAACGGCTTGGCCTCCATGTGGACGCCGCGCTGATGCAGCATGGTGAAGGTGTCGCGAGCGCTGTGGCCCAGCGCCAGCACCACATGGTCGGCGCGGAGCTGCTCGCCCGACGCCAGCGTCACGCCGCGAATGTGAGCACTCGTCGGGCCGCCCTCAATCAGCACATCGCTGACGCGCTGTTCGAAGCGGATTTCGCCGCCCAGCGCCTCGATCTCGGCGCGCATCTTCATCACCACCGACACCAAGCGGAAAGTGCCGATATGCGGCTTGTTGACGAACAGAATCTCTTCCGGCGCGCCGGCCTTGACGAACTCGTTCAAGACCTTGCGGGTCAGGTGGCGCGGGTCGGAGATCTGGCTCCACAGCTTGCCGTCCGAAAACGTCCCGGCACCGCCTTCGCCAAATTGCACATTCGATTCCGGATCCAGTTGGCCCTGACGCCACAGGCCCCAGGTGTCCTTGGTGCGCTTGCGCATTTCCGGGCCGCGCTCCAGCACGATCGGTTTCAACCCCATCTGCGCCAGCACCAGCGCCGCAAAAATGCCGCAAGGGCCAAAGCCGATCACCAGCGGGCGCGGCTTGGCCTGCGCCGCAAAATCGGCCGGGGCGTGGCCAACAAATTGATAGGCCATGTCCGGCGTCGGCTTGACATGGGGGTCGCCGGCCAAGCGCAGCAACACCGCCGCCTCGTCCTGCAACTCGCAATCGACGCTGTAAATCAGTTGCACCGCCGACTTCTTGCGGGCGTCATAACTGCGCTTGAACAGCGTCAAGGTCAGCAACTCGGCCTCCGCCACGCCCAGGCGCTGCAGCACGGCCGGGCGCAACGCGTCCTCGGCATGGTTCAGCGGCAGGCGGAGTTCATTGATGCGAAGCATGGCGACAGACCGATGTTGAAACTAGACAAAAAACGTGGCGCGAAAAAACGGAACACCCAAAAGCTACAGGCCCTGCCAAAAGGGAGGGCCTGTCTTCCGTACCGAGCGTTGAACTTTCTGCTCACACAGCGCCATCGGCGCCGCGCGATGCAACTCAACCGCCCTTGCTGGGGCGCTTGCCCGGGTTCTTCTTGCTGCGGGTGTGGGCACCGCGCTCAAGACTGTTCTTCTGGCCGTGGCCGGCAGTGAAGGTCACGCCGACGGGGGCAGCAGGACGGGGAGTAGCGCGACGCTGGGCTTCGGTGATGATTTTGTTGGCCATGAGTGGCTCCGGTACAAGGGATTGGATGCTGATGACTTGCGACAAGAGCACGGTTTTCCCAACCCCCTTTACTTGTCACGACCATTGCGTGATCGCCCAGTAAAGCCACTCCCGGCCCTGCTGCCTTCACCAAGAATGACCAAGTGTGATGACTGGAACCGGTTGTATTCGAGTTGGAACAACCAAACATTTTACTGTCAAATTTATGCGCACCGCCGATTCAGCCGAAATCAAGCAAAGTTAGCCTCGATATCCAACGTCGCTCGCAGCCCAACGTCCGCCGCGTGCTGCAAGACCCAAGCCGCTCCGCGCTGCTGCCCCTGTTCGCGCAAGCGCTGCAGGAACGGGCCGTAGGCCAGCATCTTGGTGTCGGTGCGCTGCAAGCTGGCCAGGTCGCTGGAATCGACCATGTGAAAACGCACCGCCTGCAAGCGCCGCTCCAGCCGGCCGAGCGCAAACAACTTGGAACGTGCGAACGAGCGCGCCATGGCGAACATCCGCATCTCCCGCATGAAATGGGCGCTGAAGGCGATCTCGGCGATGCGGGCCTCGATGTCCTCGATGCGGCTGGGCAAGCTCTCGCGCTGCAGCGGGCTCAGCAGCACCAGCAGCACGTCGCGCGCCTCGCAGTCGTAAAACAGCGGGAACACGGCCGGGTTGGCCGAGTAGCCACCGTCCCAATACGGCTCGCCGTCGATCTCGATCGGGTGGTGAATCTTCGGCAGGCAGGCCGAGGCCATCAGCATCTCCGCCGTCAGCTCATGCTCGCGGAAGATGCGCAATCTGCCGCTGTTGGCCTGCGTCGTGCCGATGAACAACTTGAAAGGGCTGGCCTTGCGCAGGCGCTCGAAGTCGATCAAGCGCTCGATCAGGCTGCGCAGGGGGTTCAAGTCCAGCGGATTCAGCTGCGACGGCGAGAAGTAGCCGGCCCAGCTGGCCAGCAACTTGCCGGCCGGGGACAAGTCGATCGCTTCGCTGACCCCGTGCGACACCAGGGCCGACGGCATTTGCAAGCCCACCGCACCCCAAAAGTCTGCCAGACCCTGGCGCGCGCCCTCACGCCCGCCCTTCAACCAGCCATCAGCCAGCACCACCGCGTTCATGGCACCCGCACTGCTGCCGCTCAGTCCCTCGAAGTGCAGGCGCGGGTCGGCCAGCAGCGCATCGAGCACGCCCCAAGTGAAAGCGCCGTGAGCCCCGCCGCCCTGCAGCGCCAAGTTGAGCCGCGGCGGCGCGGCGCGCAGGCCCCGCCACCAATGCGTGAAAGCTCCAGCGCTGGGCGTGCTGAGAACATCTTTGTCTGCGCGTGCACGCACAAACCGAGCGTTGCTGTCGTTCAAATGAGCTCCTTCGCCCCAGCCGGGTTGCCGCGACGCTGTGAGCCCAGTATCAGGGATTACCCGTTTCCAGCACTAGCGCTGAGCGGCTGAGAGACTGGGAACTTTTTACTGCGCCGCCGCCGATCCTGCTGCCGCGCAGACTCCCAGGTAGCGCAGAAAGCGCTGGGGTAAAGTGACTGGCCGTCAGCAGCGAGCGCTTGCTCGACCCAGCTTTTGCCGCCCCTGCCGCCCATTTCACAGCCGCAGCTCCTTCTTCCCGCCTTGCCTTCGCAGACCGCACGCGCCCATGTCCACCTCGTTCCTTGCCATCAAACCCGGGCTCAAGCTGGCCGAACAAGTGGCCGGTACGCTGGAGGCAGAGATTCGCGCGGGGCGACTGACGATCGGTGAAAAGCTGCCGACCGAGGCGGCGCTGGTGCAGCAGTTCGGCGTCAGCCGCACGGTGGTGCGCGAGGCCATCTCGCGTCTCAAGTCGCTCGGCTTGCTGGACGCCCGCCAGGGCAGCGGCGTGTACGTTCAAGACCCCGGTATTGCGCCGCTGAGCTTTGGCCGCACGCTGTCGGCCTCGCGCGAAGCGGTGGCGCAAATCGTCGAAGTGCGGCGCGCGTTGGAGTCCGAGGTGGCGGTGTTGGCGGCGCAGCGGCGCTCGGAACAGGATGTGCTGAACATTCGCGCCGCGCTGCAAGCCATTGCGATCGCCGTGGCAGCCGGGCAGGACGGCGTCGATGAAGACGTGCGCTTTCACCGCGCCATTGCCCAGGCGGCCGGCAACCCCTTCATGATCAGCACGCTGGACTATCTGGCGCAATACCTGCGTGGTGCCACCCACGTGACCCGTGCCAACGAGGCGCGGCGGGCTGATTTCGCCCAGGCGGTCAATCTGGAACATGAGCTGATCGTGCAGGCCATCGCCGCCGCCGACCCGGAAGCCGCGCACGCCGCCGCCGCCCAGCACATGAAGAACGCCTTGCTGCGCATCCAGCAAGCGGACGAGTCGTTCTGGCAGCAGGACGGCGAGCGCCTGGCGCAGTCGCTGATGCCGCGCGTCAGCCCCTAAGACCCGCCGGCGTGCTCCTGCGCGCCACGCTTGATCCGACCGAAGTTCTTGAATACGGGTTTCCCCTCGCCAATGCTCCGGGCTTAAATTTGTATGATGACCATACAAATAGTTCATTCGATGGCCGTGAGCCGCCGAATGCTCAACCCCAAGGAGACTCCCCCCATGTCCACACTCGCCCTGCTGAGCATTGCTGCCGGCGGTATTGCCCTGCTGTTGTTGTTGATCATCCGCTGGGAGATCCACGCGTTCATCGCCTTGATGCTGGTGAGCTTGCTGGTGGCGCTGGCCACGGGCATGCCGATCGGCGACATCATCAGCACTATGGTGGCGGGCATGGGCGGCACGCTCGGTTCGGTCGCGATTCTGGTGGCCCTGGGCGCAATGCTCGGCCGAATGATCGAGGTGTCCGGCGGGGCGGCCAGCCTGGCCGCCCGCTTCACCGCCATCCTCGGGCCAAAGCGCGTGCCGGCGGCCCTGACCGCGGCGGCCCTGGTGCTGTCGATTCCGGTCTTCTTTGACGTCGGTTTCATCATCCTGGTGCCCATCGTCTACGGCTTTTGCAAGGCAGCCAAGGTGGACCCGGTCAAGTTCGGTCTGCCGGTCGCCGGCATCATGCTGGCGGTTCACGTGGTGGTGCCACCGCACCCGGGCATCGTCGGCGGTGCGGCCATCGTCGGCGCCGATGTCGGCTGGATCACGCTGATTGGCCTGGCCATCTGCCTGCCGCTGGCGGTGCTGGCGCAATACACGGCCAAATGGCTGAACCGCAAGACTTTCGTGATGCTGCCAACGACGGCCGAGCAGTTCGCCAACTTCGGCAGCTCGGGCGCTTCGGGTGCTTCTAGCAACACTGCCGCCAAGCCGGGCAGCGCGGTCATCAAGGCACCGGGCGTCGGCGTCGTGCTGGCGCTGATTCTGGTGCCGCTGGCGCTGATCATGGTGGGCACCACCGGTGCCACGCTGCTGCCCAAGGGCGACGCGCTGCGCAATTTCCTGAGCTTCATCGGCGCACCGATCTTTGCCTTGATGGTCGCGGTGGGCATGGCGTTCTGGCTGCTGGCCAAGCGTCAGGGCTGGTCGCAGTCGCGCACCAACGAGGTGATGGAGTCCGCTCTGCCCTCGGCAGCCACGGTGATTTTGGTCACCGGCGCGGGCGGCGTGTTCGCCAAGGTGTTGACGGTCAGCGGCATTGGTACGGCGCTGTCGCAAAGCCTGACCGCCACCCATCTGCCGCTGATCTTGCTGGCTTTTGTCATCTCGCTGGCCTTGCGGGCGGCACAGGGTTCGGCCACCGTCGCCATCCTGACCACCTGCGGTTTGCTGGCCGACGCGATCACCGGCAGCGGCTATTCGGCGCTGCAGATCGCTTTGCTGTCGGTGGCCATCGGCTTCGGCGGACTCGGCTTGTCCCACGTGAACGACTCCGGTTTCTGGATCGTCACCCGTTATCTGGGCCTCAGCGTGGCCGACGGCCTGCGCAGCTGGACGGTGTTGACCACCGTGCTGGGCTTGGCCGGCTTCTTGATGACCGCCGCACTCTGGATGCTGGTGGCTTGAGGGAAATTCAAGTGCGGGGCATTCGTGGAGAAACGGCGTGATCGCGGGATCAGCCCGGCGGGTCGTTTTGCTCCGTGTCCTCCAGCGCAGCCTAGG